>NZ_JBEZXZ010000216.1:0-14566 GCF_040638275.1 Actinoplanes sp. NPDC026623
GTCGGCCGCCTGCTGCCGTCGCCGGTGACCGCGCCGGCGCTGGCGGCGGCCGGCATCGGGCTGCTCACGGTCGCTCAGGTCACGCCGCGCGACAGGGAGTGGCTGGCCCTGGTGTTCTCGCCGATCTTCGGCATGGCCTCCTACACCGACTACCAGACCGTGTACGGGCGGGTCAGCGCCGCGCAGGCCGTCTGGCTGGCCGCGCTCGCCGTCACCGGCGCGGCGCTGCTCGCCTCCGGCGGCGCCCGTTCCCGCCTGGCGGCGCTGCTGCCCGCGGTGCTCGGCGCCGCGCTGGCGATCGCGATCGTCCCCCGCTTCGAGTTCGTCGCGAACCCGGTGGACCCGGTCGCGCAGCAGCCGGTGTGCGCCGACGGCAGCCCGCGGGTCTGCGTCAGCCGGGTGCACGCCGGGCTGCTGCCGGAGGTGGCCCCGCTGGCCCGGCAGGCCATGACGATGCTGGCGAAGCTGCCGGACCCGCCGTCGCAGGCGCACGAGGACACCACCACGTTCTACCCCGACGCGTCCCCGCCCCGGCGCCCCGACACCGTGCTGATTCCCGTACGGGTCGACGGCTCCGGCCACCTCGACGAGGCGGCCGGAATCATCCCGGAGATGCTGTACGCGGCAGGCGCGAACACGCACGGCTGCCCCGAGCCGCCGAGCACCGAGGTCGCACGCGCCGCGGGGGCCTGGCTGTCGGGCCACGAGCCGGTGCCCGAATACGCCGACGAACCGGCCGAGCTCAACCCCGCCGCCGTGACCCTGTGGCAGGGCCTGCGCCGCCTTTCCCCGAACGAGGCGGCGGCCCGCGTCGCGGCGGTGCGCCAGGCCGCCCTGGCCTGCGAAAGCGTCGACGGCCTGCTCGACAGGAGCACCAGATGAGGCGGCTGCCGACGGCGGCACCCGATGAGGCGGCTGACTCCGCACCTGCACTCCGGGCAGGTGCCGACCGCTCCGGCCGCAGCCGCAGCCGCAGCCGACAGGAGCGTCCGGTGCGGTGGCTGACGTTGTATCTACGCTCCCGGCAGGTGCCGGCGGCTCTCGTCGCCGCCGGCGCCGTCGCGGCGCTGATGTGGACATTGTGGACGGTGTTCTCCAACAGTCGCGACGTCGGCGTGCCCATGGTCATCCTGACCGTTCTCCTGCTCGTCGCGACGAGCACGGCCACCCTGGCCGGCCCCGACGACGCCCTGGAACGCACGGCCGCACTGTCCTGGCCGCCGCGCCGGGCGGCGCACCTGCTCGCCACCCTCGCCGTCGTGATCGTGCTGCTGCTCGCCACCCTGCACACCGGCGCCCGGTTCGGCCCGGCCGGGCTGGTGGTCCGCGACGCGGCCGGCCTGCTGGGGTTGACCGCCCTGGGTGCCGCGACGATCGGCGCGGCCCGGTCCTGGTTCCTGCCGCTGGGCTGGACGCTGGCCGCGATCGTGTTCCCCCAGGACGAACGCGGCGCCGGACCGATCCTCACCTGGCAGTCGCAGGCTCCGGGCAGCAAGGCGGCGGCGCTGACGGCGGCGCTGCTCGCGATCGGCGGGCTGGCGGCTTATGCGCTGAGCGGACCCGCCCGGCGCGCCCCCGCCGAGGCCGCCCTGTAGGCGATGGCAACGCTCCCACCCGGGAGGGAAACGACGAGCGTGAGTCGTGTCCACAACCGCGCGCGGGCCAGACCGCTCCCGGCCGCGGCATCGATCCCGGCCGAATCACTCCATCCACATCGGACGATGAAGTATTCGCCCGAAAACGAGCATTAAATCCATATTCATAACTTTATGCGATGACACGAATAATTTACGCAATACTTGGCATCGGCCTGCCGGCGACCGGCCGTGGTCGCCGTGAACCGTAAGGGCCGAAACCAAGACCTGGAGGAACGACAGCATGAAACTGTCCCATTCCCGCGCCTCGCTGATGCGCGCCGCGGGCGCCACCGTCGTGGCGACGGCCACGCTGGCGGCCGGCCTGCCGGGCATCGCCCATGCCGCCCCCGCCGATCCCGGCGACCGCACCGTCTCCGTCACGGTCAAGAATCACACCTCGGTGCGCCTCAACCTGGACGAGGCCGACGTCACCGAGGGCGACTGGACGCTGGACCCGCCGGGCTCCATCAAGGCGTTCAAGGTCGTTCACTTCGGCTCGGTCTCGACCGACTTCGAGGGCGGCACCGAGGCCAACGTCTCCTTCCGGACGAAGTTCGGCATGGTGGAGCTCTACTGGAGCGACCCGTGGGAGATCGACAACGACTTCACCTGCGACACGCCGCCGGAGTTGTCCTGCCAGATCGACAGTGACCTCGGCCCCAACGCCAGGGCGACCTTCGACCTGTTCGAGAACTGAGCCCAGCTCACCGCGGCCCGGCCGGCAGCGCCCGGCCGGGCCGTCGGGCGAGCGCCTCCCGCCTGTCAGGCCGGGCAGATCGTTACGGATCGGCCCGGCCGGATCGAGGCCTAGAGAAGACGGCGGATCTCGCCGTAGGTGCGGTAGAAGCCGCCGCGGCTCGCGGCTCGGACGCCGGTCACCACGTAGCGGCTGCCGCGCTCGCGGATGCCCTTCGGGAACTGGACCTGCCAGTCCTGGTGGTAGCCGGACGACACGACCCGCACGCGCAGCCGGCCGCCGTCCTCGATGCACTCGACCAGCACGCCGCCCGCGGCGTCGTGGACGATCTCGAGCGTGCTGGACGGGACCACCGCGGGCATGCGCGGCGGGGCCTTCACGTCGACCGCCTGGGGAATGGTGCCGCCCACCGCGGACCGGATCGCGTTCTCGCCGGCGTCGATGCAGGCCAGCGAGCCGTCCGTGGTGACGATGTAGAGGCGCTCGTCGCGGTATTGCATCGAGTAGGCGGAGCCGCAGCCGGTGCCCAGCTTCCACAGCCGGGTGCCGTCGGCGTCGAAGCAGTAGATGGACGACGCGCTGTCGCCCGCGAAGACGTAGCGGCCGTTCTGCGCGGTGGCGCAGGAATAGACCGGGGCGTCGCAGCGGTAGGTCTGCCGGTGGGTGCCGTCCTTGCCGAGCTCGACGATCTGCCGGGTCGCCGTGCCGGCGTAGAGCGTGGACCGCTCCTGCCAGCCGAACAGTACCGCGCCGGTGCCGGTGTGCCACAGCTCGCGACCGGTGCGCCAGTCGTAGCTGGTGACACCGCGGGAGTGGCCGTGGTGCACGGCGTCGGCGTCGCAGCGGACCATCCAGGCCGAGTTGCCGCGGCCGGGCCGCTGCCACAGGAACTCGTCCTCGTGGTCGATCGCGGAGATCCCGCCGTCGGCGTCGGAGACGCCGAGCACACCGTCGTGGATGTCGAGCCAGTAGATGTCGATCTCGGGGGCGATCCGGTATGCCATGCGCGGCACCTTGCCGGACAGGTCGTAGACGTTGCCGTCGTCGCAGCCGGCATAGATCCAGCCGTCGTCGGCGACGATGCACTTGACGCCCTCGGGCAGCCGGAACTGCCGCACCACCTCGGCGTCGTGGCTGAGCGTCGTGATCAGACCGCTCTCGTTGCCGACCATGCACACGTCGTCGTCGACGAAGATGCCGAACGCCGGGCTGCCCGACGCGTAGCGCCACAGGATCGGGGCCCGGGTGGCCGTCGAGCGGGTGCTGACGATCTGCCGCCGGGAGACGGCGCGCTTCTTCCGGCCGCCCAGCACGGCCGGCGCGTAGCCCTTGCGGATCTTTTCGCCGATCTTCTTCGACGCCTCGGCCTTCGCCTTGTCGGCGGTGGTGAAGGACGAATGCTTGATCTGGCCACGTTCGCCGATCCGCCCGAAGCGGACGGTCACGTCCGTGCCGTCGACGGCCACCTCATAGAACTTGTGCGCGCTCCCGGCGTCCTGCGAGAGCTCGAGGTATGTCGTGTCGGCTGGCATCGGAGCCACCTTTCAGCAGGGGTCTGCGGCGCGCTCGGCGCAGTGATGCAGGGACCGTAGCGGCGGGGTCCGACACTTTCCACCTCCCTCCACTGTCGACGGTCAACGCGCGGGCGGGCGGAGGCGGTCCAGCAGACCGGCGACCCTCGGGTCGGACAACGCCGCCGGCCGGTGCACCGCGTGATAGGTGACCGTCGGCAGGTCGGTGACCGGCCGGGCGACCAGCCCCGGCGGCGCCGGGACGATTCCGTTGACGATCGCCACGCCCACCCCGAGGGCGACGAAGTGCGTGATCAGGGGCCAGCCCTCGGCCTCCACGGCGACCGTCCACTCCACCCCGGCGGCCCTCAGGGACTGCTCCAGCATGGTCCGGTGCGGCCGGGGCTCCGGGGGAAGGACCAGGCCGGCGCCGGCCAGGTCGCGCAGCGCCACCGATCGGCGCCGGGCCAGCCGGTGGCCGTCCGGCACGAGCAGCACCTGCGGCACCGTCGCCAGCTCGACGGCGCTCAGGTCGTCGGGCAGCGCGGCGAGGACGCCGACCCCGAGGTGCGCCTGCCCGGTGCGTACGGTGGCGAGCATCTGCCGGTGGTCGCAGTTGACCAGGCGCAGCCGGGTCGGCTCCTCGGCCAGCACGGCCCGGATCGCGTCGCCGAGCAGGTAGAGGAAGGCGCCCTGGCCCGCGGCGAGGACAACCGGCCGGCTGGGCTCGCCCCCGGCGAACTCGGCCAGGAAGTCCGCGAGCCGCTCGTCGTGCGCGCGGGCGAACCGGGCGACCGCCACGCCGTCCGCGGTGAGCACCAGCCGCCGCCCGCTGCGGTGATAGAGCGGCCGGCCCAGGGCCTGCGCGAGCTTGCGGACCTTCACGTGCAGGGCGGGCTGGGAGATGCGCAGTTGCCCGGCGGCGCGGGTGAAGTTGAGGTGATCGGCGAACACGACGAAGGAGGCGAGCGCGTCGGCGGAGATTCCGGCGCGCTCATCCATAACCGGAGACTATAGCTGCGGGAGTATCGATAGTTCTGCTGCAGCTTCGCGGGCGCCAGGCTGATCGACATGAACACACAGGGAATGCGGCTCGGGGTCGACATCGGCCGGGTCATCATCGGCGGGGACGCCCCCGGCGGCGGCGACACCCGGTTCTTCAGCGGCGACACCGCCCGGATGCTGGCGACGCCGGCCGTGCCCGGGGCGTTCGGCGCGCTGTCGCGCCTCGTGCCGCACTTCGAGCAGGTGTGGCTGATCTCCAAGTGCGGCGAACGGGTTCAGCGCCGGTCCCGGCAGTGGCTCGACCACCACGACTTCTCGGCCCGTACCGGAATCCCCCGGGACAACGTCCGCTTCTGTCTCGCGCGGCCCGACAAGGCCGTGCACTGCGCGGAGCTGGGGATCACCCACTTCGTCGACGACCGGCTCGACGTGCACCGGGCGCTGCGCGGCGTCGTGTCGCACCGGTACCTCTTCGGACCGCAATCCGGGCCGGCGCCCGGCTGGGTGCGGCACACCCCGACCTGGACGGCGGTGGAGGCCGCGATCGTCAGTCCCGGCCGCGCCCCAGGATCGCCTTGAGGCCGGCGGTGTAGACCTCGGCCGGCACTGCCTGCGGGTCCAGCCACCGCTGCAACCCCACGCCGATGTCGAGTGCCAGCAGCAGCGCGGAGAGCTGGTCGGCCGGGACCGGCAGGTCGTCGGCCTGCTCGGCCGCCTCCTTGGCGTGCGCGTCGCGCACGGTCTGCAGCCACTGGGCGAGCGGCGCCCTGGCGGACTCGTCGCGCATGCCGTAGAGCCACAGCTCGACGAACGCCATCGCGAAGCGGCGGATCTCGGGACGGTCGACGGCGGAGGTGTAGCTGTCGCCGAGGCGGCCGGCCCAGGCGGCGAGGGACGGGCTCGGCGGATCCGGCTCGCTCCCGCCGAGCTTGCGCTCCAGGCCTGCTCGGGCACAACGGCGCCGGCAAGACCACCCTGCTCAGCCAGGTCGTCGGCCTGGTGCGGCCGACGAGCGGCCGGATCACCCTGCTCGGCCGCGACCCGGTCGCGGAGCCCGCCTGGGCGCGCTCGGTCTGCTCGTTCCAGCCGCTGCGGGCGATGACCGGGCGCGACTGAGTCACGCGGCGGGCAGGTCCGCCCGGCGGGCCCGCCACTGGCTGGGGCTGTCGCCGAACCGGTGCCGGAACCACCGGGAGAAGGCGCTCGGCGCGGCGAAGCCCAGCAGGTCGGTAATCTCCGTCAGCCGGTAGCGCTCGTTGGACAGGTACCGCTCGGCGAGACCGGCCCGGACCGTGTCCACTATCGAGCTGAAGGTCTCCCCCGTGGCGGCGAGGTGCCGGTGCAGGGTGCGCCGGTCCATGCCCAGGGTGCGGGCGACCTGGTCGACGCCGCAGCGGCCGGTCGGCAGCAGCACCTCCACGAGATCGCGGACCCGGTCCGCGGTGGTGACGCCGCGCGGCGCGGCCAGCGACGTGAGCACCTCGTCGGCGTGTCCTGCGGGTTCCGCGGCGGCGAGTGCGTTCGGCGCGTCGAGATCCTTCGCGTACAGCACCAGGCCGGTAAAGGCGTGGCCGAAGTGCACGCGCCCGCCGAACAGCCGGGTGTGTGTGCCGGCGTCGGCCGGGGCCGGGTGCGAGAAGCACGCCGACAGCGGCTGCCACCGGGGGTCGAGGACCGCCCGGACGATGCCGTGCAGCGCGCCGACCGCCAGCTCCTCCGCCTGGGCCGAGGGCGCCGGCTCGCCCAGCTCGAACCACATCCGGATGGACGCCAGTCCCTCGGTCTCCACGAGCCGGATCCTGAGGGCCTCGTTGTAGGTGTGCTCGTAGCGCATCAGCAGGCTGAGCGCGTCACGGAAGGTGTCCTCGCCGCGCAGGGCGAGGCTCAGCGGGCCCAGCGTCGACAGTCTGCGGAACTCGGCGAGCCTGAGCCCGAAGTCCGCGTGGCCGGACGCGCGGGCGGACAGCTCCAGGAGCCTGGCCACCCGGACCGCCGGCACCCACTTGTCGGGCGTGGCCAGGTCGGCCGGGTCGAGGTCGACGGCGCGCATCAGGGTGGCCGGCTCCAGCCCGAAGGACTGCGCGAGCTGGAGGTAACCGCTGAGGGTGGCGTACCGGAGGGAAGGCCCTGAATCGCCCATTGAATGTCCCCGAGGGATAAGTAATGTGTCCCGCCGAGTAAAGCATGTGGCGGGCATCACGCCTACTGTTGCCTGCATCACGGCACCGGGTGCCGATGAAGGTTTCCAGGCCACAGCCGCTGTGGCCGGCGCAGACCCCCTGGAGGCAACACGTGGCGAAGGCCATCCGCTTCGACCGTCCCGGTGGCCCGGAGGTCATGCAGTGGGAATCAGTCGAGGTGGGCGAGCCGGGCCCGGGCGAGGTCCGCGTCCGGCACCACGCCGTCGGGCTCAACTTCGCCGATACCTACTTCCGCAGCGGCCTGTACCCGGCCGCGCTGCCGGCCGGGATGGGCGTCGAGGCGGCCGGCGTCATCGAGGCCGCCGGCCCCGGCGTCACCGGGTTCGCGGCCGGCGACCGGGTGACCTACACCGGCAGCCCGCTCGGCGCCTACAGCACCGAGCGGGTGATGTCCACGGCGCCGCTGATCAAGCTGCCGGACGACATCTCGTTCGAGACCGCCGCCGCGATGACCATGCGCGGCCTGACGTCGGCCTACCTGCTGCGCCGCATCGCGCCGCTCACGCCGGGCGACACCGTGCTGCTGCACGCCGCGGCCGGCGGCGTCGGCCTCATCTTCACCCAGTGGGCGAGGCTGCTGGGCATCGACGTGATCGGCACGGTCTCCAGCGACGAGAAGGCGGAGGTCGCCCGCGCTCACGGCTGCGCGCACACCGTCGTCTACACCCGCGAGGACGTGGCCACCCGGGTACGCGAGCTGACCGGCGGCGCCGGAGTGCCGGTGGTCTACGACAGCATCGGCGCGACCACGTTCCACCAGTCCCTGAACTCGCTGAGGCGCCGGGGCCTGCTGGTCTGCTTCGGCACGGCGTCCGGCGCCGTGCCGCCCATCGACGCGATGCAGCTTGCGGTCAAGGGCTCGCTGTTCGTCACCCGGCCGGCGCTGGCCGACTACATCGCCGACGAGTCCGAGCGGGCGGCCCTGGCCGGCGAGCTCTTCGGCCACGTCTCGTCGGGCCGGATCAAGATCCAGATCAATCAGCGGTACCCGCTCGAGAACGCCGTACAGGCGCACCGGGATCTGGAGGCCGGCCGCAGCATCGGCTCCTCGGTCCTCACCGTCCCCACCACCGACTGACAGACCCCGACGTCCCGAACGGGAGGCACACATGCAGGACACCATCGCCGAGGGCAGCGCGCCCGCGGCAGCGCCCGCAGGCACCTTCGAGGCGCACCCGTTGACGGTGCACATCGGCGCCGAACTGCGTGGCGTGAACCTGGCCGAGGCCGCCCGCGACGACGACCTGTTCGCCGAGCTCAAGGCGTTGCTGCTGCGCCACAAGGTGCTGTTCGTCCGCGACCAGGACATCAGCCGGGCCGAGCACGTGGCCCTCGCCGAGCGGTTCGGCAACCTGGAGGACCACCCGGTGGCCGGCAGCGACCCCGACCACCCCGGCCTCGTACGCATCTACAAGGACCTGGACAGCCCGGCGGAACACTACGAGAACGCGTACCACTGCGACGCGACCTGGCGGGAGGCCCCGCCGATGGGCTGCGTGCTGCGGATGGTCGAGGGGCCCCCGGTCGGCGGCGACACCATCTGGGTGAACATGGCCGAGGCGTACCGGCGGCTGCCCGAGGACGTCAAGGAGCGCATCGCCGGCCTGCGGGCGCGGCACAGCATCGAGGCCTCGTTCGGCGCGAACATGGCGATCGAGCAGCGCCTCGCGCTGCACGAGCGCTTCCCGGACGCCGAGCACCCGGTGGTGCGCACCCACCCCGAGACCGGGGAGAAGGTGCTGTTCGTCAACGCGTTCACCACGCATTTCACCAACTACCACACGCCGGAGCGGGTCCGGTTCGGGTTCGACTACGCCCCCGGCGGCAGCGAGTTGCTCAACTACCTGATCCGCCAGGCGGCCGTTCCGGAGTTCCAGGTGCGCTGGCGCTGGAGTCCGAACAGCTTCGCCATCTGGGACAACCGCAGCACCCAGCACTACGCCGTACAGGACTACTGGCCCGCCGTCCGCAAGATGGAGCGCGCCGGAGTCGTCGGCGACAAGACGTTCTGACCCCCTCCCACCCCAGAACAGGAGCCCCCGATGCACTTCCACGACGACTCTCTGTGGCCCGAGACCCAGGAGAAGCTGGTCATCACCGCCGCCCCGTACGGGCCGGAATGGGAGCCGGGCGACTTCCCCGAGGACATCCCGGTCACCATGGACCAGCAAGTCCAGGCCGCGGTCGACTGTTACAACGCCGGCGCCACCGTGCTGCACATCCACGTCCGCGAGCTGAACGGCAAGGGCTCGAAGCGGATGTCGATGTTCAACGAGATGCTCGGCCGGATCCGCGAGGCCGTGCCGGACATGATCCTGCAGATCGGCGGCTCGATCTCGTTCACCCCGGAGAACGACGGCGAGGCCGCCAAGTGGCTGGAGGACGAGGCCCGGCACCTGCTCACGACCCTCGACCCGGCGCCCGACCAGGTCACCATCGCCATCAACACCAGCCAGATGAACATTGTCGAGCTGATGACCGCCGACGACATCGCCGGCACCTCGTTCGAGCGGCCCGCGCTGCACGAGGCGTTCCGCAACATGGTCGTCCCGGCCGAGCCGGCCTGGGTCGAGGAGCACCTGCGGCGGCTGCGCGCGGCCGGCATCCAGCCGCACTTCCAGCTCGCACACAGCGCGCAGCTGGAGACCGTCGAGCGCCTGGTCCGCCGCGGCGTCTACACCGGCCCGCTCAACATCAGCTGGGTCTCCATCGGCGGCGGCTTCGACGGTCCGAACCCGTACACGATGATGGAGTTCATCCGCCGGGTGCCGGACGGCGCGTCCCTGACCCTGGAATCGATCATGCGGGCCGTGCTGCCGATCAACACCATGGGCATCGCCATGGGCCTGCACACCCGCTGCGGCAACGAGGACAACCTCTGGTACGCCAAGGGCGAGAAGATGACCTCCGTCCGGCAGGTCGAGCAGCTCGTGCGCATCGCCGGCGAGCTCGGCCGCAGCATCGCCGACGGCAAGGAAGCCCGCGACATCTACAAGATCGGCGAGTACTGGGACAGCGCCGACGAGGCCCTCGCGAAGCTCGGCTACGCGCCGAACCGCAAGCCCGGCCAGGTCGGCTTCACCTTCCACGCCTGAGCATCCCGCTGTAACGCGATCCCCTGAGCCGTCCGCGTGGGGTGCGGTCCGCCGCACCCCACGCCCGCACCCGATCTGGTCATACCTACCCCCTCCCTCCCGGCTCATTCTTGGAGCGACCATGGCCATGCAAGTCCAACCGGCCGTCTCGGCCCCGTCCGCACCCCTCGCCCGGATATCGCGGGTCTTTCCGTGGGTCGTCTTCGCGCTCACCTTCGGTCTGCTGCTGTCGGACTACATGTCGAGGCAGGTCCTGTCGGCGGTCTTTCCGTTCCTCAAGGACGAGTGGGGGCTCACCGACACCCAGCTCGGCAGCCTGACCAGCATCGTCGCCCTGACCGTCGGCGTTCTCGCGGTGCCGCTGTCGCTGGTCGGCGACCGCTGGGGCCGGGTACGGGCGATCGTCGTCATGGCGGTCGTGTGGAGCCTCGCCACCCTGGGCTGCGCGGTCGCCGCCGGCTACGGGCACCTGCTCCTGTCCCGCCTCATGATCGGAGTCGGCGAGGCCGCGTACGGCAGTGTCGGGCTCGCGGTCGTCCTCGCGGTCTTCTCGGCGCGGAAGCGGGCCTCGCTCACCGGAGCGTTCATGGCCGCCGGCTCGTTCGGCTCGGTGCTGGGCGTCGCGCTCGGCGGCGTGCTCGCCACCCAGTTCGGCTGGCGCTGGGCGTTCGCGGTGATGGGCATCTTCGGCCTGGTGCTCGCCGCCCTCTACGGGGTCGTGATCACCGAGCGCAGGCTGGCCGCGCACCGCCTCGACGACGCGCCCGGCACCGGCCCGGCGCTGAGCGCCGGGCAGCGGCGCGCCAAGCTGACCACGCTCTTCTCCACCCCGGCGGTGGTCTTCGCATACCTCGGCGGCGGCCTGCAGCTGTTCATCACCGGCTCGATGTTCGCGTGGCTGCCCAGCTACTTCAACCGGGCGCACGGCATGGAGACGGACAAGGCCGCCAAGGTCGCCGCGCTGTTCATCCTCATCATGGGCGTCGGCATGATCGTCTGCGGCATGGTCACCGACCGCGTCGGGCGCGGCCGGCCGATCAGCAAGTGGACCACCGCCATCGTCTTCGCCGCCGTGACGCTGGTCTTCCTCGGCGCCGCGTTCGCGGTCAAGCCCGGCGGGGCACAGCTGCTGCTGCTCGCGGTGGGCTGCTTCTTCGCCGCCGGCACGACCGGGCCGACCGGGGCGATGGTTGCCCGGCTCACCCACGAGTCCATCCGGGCCACCGCGTTCGGCACGCTCACCTTCTTCAACAACGTGCTCGGCCTGGCGGCCGGCCCGATCGTCACGGGCATCCTCGCCGACCGGTTCGGCCTGCAGACCGCCATGAAGTACGTCCCGCTGGTCGCCGTGGTCGCCATCGTCCTGCTGTTCCTGGGGCGGCGCGCCTACCCCGCCAGCATCCGGCGGCTCGAGCCCGCCGCAACCGGCGAGGTACCCGCGTGACCTCCGGCCCGGGCACCGTGTGCGATGTTCAGCCTGGCCTCGGGCCGGAGGCGCCCGGGCCGTCCACCCGCGCCGGGCGCCTCGGCAACGCCGGAAGCGGCACGGTGATCGTCACGGTGCCCGGGCTCCGGGCGCACGTGCCGGACCACTGGCAGACCCGGCTCGCCGCGGCCCTGCCGAACGTGCGGCCGGTGACGCCGCTCGGCCTGGCGAACCTCAGCCTGGACGAGCGGGTCGCGGAGCTGCACCGGACGATCGAGGCGGCCGGCGGACCCGTGGTGATCGTCGCGCACAGCGCCGGCGTGATCACGACCGTCCACTGGGCCGCCCGGCACGCCGACGCCGCCCACCGGGTGCGGGGCGCCCTGCTGGCCACCCCGCCGGACCTGGCGGACGAGCTGCCCGCCGGGTACCCGTCGCTGTCGACGCTGGCCGAGCTCGGCTGGCTGCCGGTACCGCGACGGCCGCTGCCGTTCCCCAGCATCGTCGCCGCCAGCGCCGACGACGCGCTCGGCGATCCGGCGCTGGTCCGCGCCCTCGCCGGCGCCTGGGGCAGCCGGTACCGCGAGATCGGCGCCGTCGGCCACCTCAACCCGGCGTCCGGCTACGGCGACTGGCCCGGCGCCGAACCACTCATCAAGGAACTCGACCACCCGGAGGCCCCCCGATGACCCTGAACCTGGCAAACCTGCTGGAGGACAGCGCCCGCCGCCTCCCGGGCCGCGACGCGGTCGTGCTCGGCGACACCAGGCTCTCGTACGCCGCGCTCGACGCGGCCGCGGGCCAGGTGGCCGGCCTGCTGGCGAGCCGGGGCGTGCGGCCGGGCGACCGGGTCGCGCTGTCCTGCCCGAACCTGCCGTACTTCCCGATCGCCTACTACGGCATCCTCAAGGCCGGCGCGGTGGTCGTGCCGCTCAACGTGCTGCTCAAGGGCCGCGAGATCGCGTACCACCTCGCCGACTCCGCGGCCCGGGCGTACCTGTGTTTCGAGGGGACCGCCGAGCTACCGATGGGCGCCGAGGGCTTCGCCGGCTTCGGGCAGGCCGACGGGTGCGAGCAGTTCTTCCTGATCACCGCCGACCCGGCGGCCGGCTCGCCGATCGAGGGCGCGGAGACGCTCGGGCAGGCGCTCGCCGGCCTCGACGGCACCTTCGACACGGTGAACACCGGCGAGTCCGACACCGCGGTCATCCTCTACACCAGCGGCACGACCGGGCAGCCGAAGGGCGCCGAACTGTCGCACGCCAACCTGGTGCTCAACGCGCTCACCTGCAACCGCCTGTTCGGCAGCCTCGCCACCGATCACGAGCGGCACCTGATCACGCTGCCGCTGTTCCACTCGTTCGGCTCGACCGTGCAGATGAACGCCGGCATCGCGGTCGGCTCCACCCTGGTGCTGCTGCCGCGCTTCCAGGCCGACGAGGCGGTACGGCTGCTGCAACGGGAGAAGATCACCTTCTTCGCCGGCGTACCGACGATGTACTGGGGTCTGCTCGGCGCCCTCGACGAGAGCGTCGACGTGGCGGAGATCGCCCGCAACCTGCGGGTCGCGGTCTCCGGCGGCGCGTCGCTGCCCGTGGAGATCATCAGGCAGGTCAGGGAGCGGTTCGGGGTTCAGATCCTCGAGGGGTACGGGCTGTCGGAGACCTCGCCGGTGGCCACCTTCAGCGACCCGGAGCGGGAGCCGCGGCCCGGCTCGATCGGCGTGCCGATCTGGGGCGTACAGGTGAAACTGATCGACCCCGAGTGGAAGACGATCGAGGGCACCGACGAGGTCGGCGAGATCGCCATCCACGGTCACAACATCATGAAGGGCTACTACAACCGGCCGGAGGCGACCGCCGAGGTCATGCGCGACGGCTGGTTCCGCACCGGCGACCTGGCACGCCGCGACGAGGACGGCTTCTACTACATCGTCGACCGGGCCAAGGACATGATCATCCGCGGCGGCTTCAACGTGTATCCCCGCGAGATCGAGGAGGTGCTCCTCACCCACCCGGCCGTCTCCCTCGCGGCGGTCGTCGGCGTGCCGCACGACAGCCTCGGCGAGGAGGTCAAGGCCTTCGTCATCCGCGGCGGCGACATCACCGAGGACCAGCTCATCGCCTGGTGCCGGGAGAACATGGCGGCCTACAAGTACCCCCGGGCGGTCGAGTTCGTCGAATCGCTGCCGATGACCGCCACCGGCAAGATCCTCAAGCGAGAGCTGACCGGTCGGTGACCGCCACGAACGTCAACGTCGCCGTTCGCCCCGCACCGCACCGGTCCCCCACGACGGGCGCATCCGCCCTGCTGGTCCTCGCCGTCGGCCTCGGCGCCGCGCACCTCGGCCACCGCCTCGTGCCCCAGGTGGGCGTGCTCACCTGGGCGGTCGCCCTCGGCGTCGCCGCCGCGAACCTGAACCTGCTGCCGGCCCGCGGCCAGGCCGCGATCAGCGCAATGACCAGGAAACTGCTGCGAACCGGCGTGATGCTGCTCGGCTTCTCGGTATCGATCGGTGCCGTCCTGGCGCTGGGCGCCCCGGTGATCGCCGTGGTGGCCGGAACCCTGCTGGCCACCATCTCGTTCACTGTGTGGCTGGGCACCCGGCTGCGGCTGGGCGGGCCGAGAAGCCTGCTCATCGGCGCCGGGGTGGCGATCTGCGGCGCGTCCGCCATCGCCGCCATGGAGGACGCCGCCGGCGCCGACGACGAGGACGTCACCGCCGCCATCGCGATGATCACCCTGTTCGGCACGGTCGCCCTGGTGGCGTTCCCGCTGCTGCGCGGGCCGCTCGGCCTCGGCGACGTGCAGTACGGCGTGTGGACGGGCGCGGGAGTGCACGAGGTCGGCCAGGTGGTCGCCGCCGCCAGCCCGGCCGGCGCGGCGGTGGTCACCGTCGCGGTCATCGTCAAGCTCACCCGGGTGCTGCTGCTCGCCCCGGTCGTCGCCGGGGTGAGCGCGGTCGATCGTTTCCGCGCGCCCGTCGCGGACGGC
>NZ_JBEZXZ010000217.1:0-14520 GCF_040638275.1 Actinoplanes sp. NPDC026623
CCTCCTGCGCCCCGAGTGTCCGTCGCACCGCGCGTGCCTGCCCCATCCGCGTCGCCGTCCGCAGCACGAGTGCCCGCCGCGACGCGAGCGGCCACTCTGCCTGCGCCGTACTCTGCACCGCGCGTGCCGACCCCGCCTACGTCGCGATCTGCACCGCGCGCGCCGACTTCGACTGCGCCGTGCTCTGTGCCGCGCGTGCCGACTTCGGCTGCGCCACGAGTGTCCGCCGCACCGCGCGTGTCTACCCCACCCGCGTCGCCATCCACAGCACGAATGCCCGCCGCGACGCGAGCGGCCACTTCGCCTGCGTCGTGGTCTGTGCCGCGCGTGCCGACTCCGCCTGCGTCGCGGTCTGCGCCGCCCGTGCCGACCCCGCCTGCGCCGCGCTCTGCACCGCGCGTGCCCTCTGTACCGCGGCCTGGTATCGCACCACAGTCGAACCGGCTGCCGCAGCGCCCGGCGGCACCCATGCCGGCACCGATCCCGGCACCGACCTGGCAACCACGACCACCTCGGTCGCCGGCCCGCCTGTCGTCGCACGCGGCGCATCCCTCGTGGCAGACGCCGCCACCTCCGACATCGCCTCGGCGGCCGTGGACGGCAGCGTCGGCACCGGCGATGTCATCGCCGACAGCGGCGGCGCCGCTGCCGTGCGTGGCTCGACCAGCGCCCGGCGGGCACGCAGCGGGAGAGGGTGGGCCAGCAACGGCCCGGCGGTCTCGAGCGGCGCGACCGACACCCTCCCCATCCGCCTCGCGGGCGGGGCCTCCAGCGTCGGCTACGATCGGCTCCCGGTGGGTCATCCCTGAATTTGGGTGGCCACCGCGAGATGGTGGGCACGGTGACACTCGGCCATTTTCGCTACGTCCCGGTCCGCGACGGTCACCGTGCGAACGCCATCTCAAAACCAAACAGAAACCACTTCCCGTCATACCGATATTCGACACTTGCGCGGCGGGTGAAACGGACCGCCTCGCGATGGGTGAATGGGGCCGCCCCGCGGTGGGTGAATGGGGTCGACTCGCGGTGGGTGAAACGCGTGGCATCGCGGTGGGTGAATGGGGTCGACTCGCGGTGGGTGAAACGCGTGGCATCGCGGTGGGTGAATGGGGTCGACTCGCGGTGGGTGAAACGGGTGGCCCCGCGGTTGGTGACACTGGCTTCCCCGCGGTGGGTGAAACGGGCCGCCCCGCGATTAGTAAATGGCCGCGGACGGTTCGCCGGGATCGTGCGCCTCCGGTATGCAGATACCGGTTGCCGAGGTTTGACGGTGCGGAACGCGCCGTCACATAGGCTGCCAGGGAGCGCGCACCAGCCACGCAGTTAGGCGTTTCGCCTTGACCCGCACTTCGCAACCGGTCGCCCATTAGGCAGACCGGTTCGGGTGCGAGGTCGTCTTTGGCGACATGAGACGTTGATCTCTGCCGACCAGGATCTATGGGACGGAACTTGGTGCTCGCCCCACCGTAGACGCCGGGGAGCGCGGTGGATTCAGATGCCGAGGCGGCGGATTCCCGCTGAGGCGCCGACGATGCGGGGCACGTCGGCCGTCGGGTCCAGCCGGGTGCGCAGCGTGGGCACCCAGCCGGCGTCCGGGGTCAGGTCCGGGTCGTGCGCCGCGTTGTAGGCGGCCACCAGGTCCACCGGTCGCGCGGGCCGGCTGCCGATGCGCACCAGCGTGCCGATGGCGGTGATCCGGGTGCCCTTCCAGTAGTGGATGATCTCGCCGTCGGGGAGGTCCTCGCTGCGTACGAAGTGGTTGTTCTCCGCGTAGATGGAGGATTCCACGCCGACGCCGAAGGAGTAGCCGTATTCCTCGTCGGTCGCCGTGTATGCGTTGTTGTAGACGTCGACCTGCCCGAAGCGGACCCGCGGCGCGCGCTGGATCACGTTGCCGAAGCGGTTGTGGTGGACGGTGACGCGCAGCTTGCCGACGTCGACGCCGGGGGTGTCGGTCGAGCCGATGAGCATGGTCTTGTCGTGGTCGTAGTAGTCGTTGTAGGAGACCGTGACCAGGTCGGAGCCGCGGATGATGTCGCTCGCGCCGTCGTGCACCTGGTAGGGGCGGCCGAGGCGGATCGGCTGGCCGGCGTCGTGGTTGTTGCCGTCGCTGAGGGTGTTGTGGTCGAGCCAGACGTTGGTGGCGCCGGTCAGCGAGATCAGGTCGTAGAGCGAATTCCAGTTGCCGGCCTCGCCGTCGGTGGGATCCCAGGCGGGGAAGCAGTCGGCGGCGTCGGTGAACTCGATGTTGCGGACGATCACGTTGGCGACGTTCGCGACGATCAGGCTGCCGTGCCCGATCCGGGCGCCGTTGATGCCGATGAGGGTGGTGTTCGCGGGGACATTGATTTTGATCTGGTCGCCCTGGCGCTTGGCGGAGCGGACCCGCGCCTCCTCGAGCGGGCCGGTCGGCTTGCTCGCCCGGCCCCAGACCGCAGGATCGTACGCCGCCAGGAACGCGTCCAGGTCGTACGCCGGGTCGGCGTAGTCGGCGCAACCGAGCGGCCGGCCGGCGGCGTCGACGCTCATGCTGAAGCGGCCGCTGACGAAGACGATCCGGGACGCGGCGTCGCCGGACAGGGCGGCGAGCAGTTCGGTGCGGTCGTGTGCCACGAAGACGTGCGCCGCGTCGGCCGCGGAGCCGCCGGTGGTGCCGGATCCGGCGGCGGCCCAGCCGTCATTCGGGGCCAGGGGCTGGCGGGCCAGCCACAGCGCGGCGGGCGACGGGCCGCGGCCGGCCGCCGCGCGGTTCGCGGCGTCGGCCGGTGGGGTGGTGCTGAGTCCGAGGGCCGTGACGACCGCGACTGCGGCCGCGGCGAGGGATCGTCCGCGCATGGTGCGCTCCAAGAATGGGGGGAGGAAAGCGCTTACCAGCGCCAACGTTTACATGGGCGTCCCTGCGAGTCAATGGAAACGAATGTGCAGAAAGTTTGCAGCGCGTCAGGGCCAGACGGCCGATTCGGCGGCGAACAGCGTCGGGTCACTGTGGATCGGAATGACGCACAGCAGGTGACCGCCGGGTGCCCGCAGCACGTGGCAGTCCAGCCACCGCGCCACCTCGATCGCGCCCAGCCCGGTCAGCCGCTCGGTCTCCGCCACGACGTCGTCGGTCTCGATGTCAACGTGGTATCGCGGGGCGTCGTCCACGGACTGCACGCCGACCGCCAGGCCCGGGAACGCGGCCGCGAGCATCGTGAACTGCTCCTCGTCGGGATCGGCCGCCGCAGGCGTGCCGAGGGCGGCGGACCAGAACGCCGAGGCGGCTGCGGCCTCGGCCGCAGGGGTGTCGATGAAGAGCCCGTAGAGGCGGCTGCGATGCACCGCGACAGGCTAGAGCATGTACGGCGACGCCGGGCCCTGCTTCCGGGTCATGGCGCGGCGGAAGGCTGGTTCGTGGCGCGGCGGAAGGCCAGATGCGTGACCTGGACCTCGGGCGGCGACGCTGTGATCCGCCAGATACGCCTAGATCCGGTAACGCGGTAGCGTCGAGGCGTGCAGGCCGAGGAGTTCCGCATCGAGTTGACCGGTTACGCATACCGGATGCTCGGGTCCGGGTCCGAGGCCGAGGACGCGGTGCAGGAGACGCTGCTGCGGGCCTGGCGGCAGGCCGAGAAGTTCGACGCCGGGCGCGGGTCGCTGCGGAACTGGCTCTACCGGATCGCCACCAACGTGTGCCTCGACATGCTGCGCAGCGCCCAGCGGCGGGCCCGCGCGGTCGACCTCGGCCCCGCGGTGCAGGCCTCGGCCCCGCTCGGCGCCCCGCTGTCCGCGGGCGCCTGGGTCTGGCCGATCGCGGACGCGCGGGTCCTGCCCGACCGTGACGATCCGGCCGAGCAGGCGGTGCGCCGCGAGTCCATGCGGCTGGCGTTCGTCGCCGCCCTGCAGCGGCTGTCCCCGCGGCAGCGGGCGGTGCTCATCCTGCGCGACGTGCTCGGCTGGCACGCCGACGAGGTGGCCGGCCTGCTGGACACGTCGGTGGCGTCGGTGACCAGCGCGCTGCAGCGGGCCCGGGCGACGCTGCGCCGGTCGGCGCCGGTCGCCCCGCTGGATCCGGACGCGGCCGCGCTGCTCGAACGCTACTGCCGGGCGTTCGAACGCTATGACGTGAGCGCGATGGTCGCGCTGCTGCACGAGGATGCCACCATGTCGATGCCGCCGTTCGCCTGGTGGCTGAGCGGACGCGACGAGATCGCCCGGGCGCTGCGCCACGGCGACGGGTCCTGCCGCGACGCGCGGATGACGCCGGTCGCGGCGAACGGCACGATCGCGTACCGGCAGGAGCGGCCGACCGGTCCGGGCGGGGCCTACGAGCCGTTCGCGCTGCTGCTCTTCGAGACCGGCGGCGGCCGGATCACCGAGATCACCACGTTCCTGGAGCACGCCGCGAGGCATGATGGGGTGCGTGCAGAGTGAGCCTTTCGACGTGGCCCGGGCGGCAGCGCCCGGCAGCGGTAGACGGCCCGGATACCTCTGGCCCGAGGCCAGGTTGAAAATTGCTCAGTGATCTTGAGTTGGCCCGGGCGGCCACCCTCGCGGGCGCGGCCGTCGCCCTGCGGTATTTCGCCGCCCTGGCCGACCTGCCCCGCGAGCGCAAGGCCGACGGCAGCGTCGTCACCGAGGCTGATCGCGCGGTCGAGGCCGCCATCCGGGCGGTGCTGAGCGAGGGCCGGCCCGGCGACGCCATCCTCGGCGAGGAGGGCGGCGCGACCGGCGCCGGGGCCCGGCGGTGGATCATCGATCCGATCGACGGCACGGCGCAGTTCGTCGGCGGCGACGACCGCTGGCTCGTCCTGGTCGCCCTCGAGGAGGCCGGCGAGATCGTCGCCGGGGTGGCCGCGGTGCCCGTGCAGGGCAGGGTCTGGTGGGCGCGCCGCGGCGGCGGCGCCTTCGCCGCGAACCTCGACGGTACGGGTGAGCGCCGCATCCACGCGGGCGGCGGCCGCACCACGATCGCCGGCAGCCGCGTCGGAGTCATCCCGGTGGCGCCGAACGTCACCGCCGCCGACGAGGCGATCGCCGCGCCGCTGGGCGCGCTGGCGTCCATCGTGGACTGGGACGTGCACGCCGCGCTGCTGGTCGCGGACGGGTCCCTCGATCTGGCGCTGCAGACCCGGGGCGAGATCTGGGACTTCGCCGCCACCGCGCTCATCGTCGAGGAGGCCGGCGGCTGTTACGGCGGCGCCGACGGGATCCGCGGGCCGCGTCCGGGTGTCTCGCTCTTCGCCGCCGACCGGGAGTTGTGGGGCGCCGCCCACGCCGCCCTGTGGCCGGCGTAGTCACGCGGTGCTGTGCGAGGTGTAAGCGAAGAGCAGGGCCAGCAGGGCGCCGATCGACAGGACCACGCCGATGATGCCCAGGACCCGGCCGAGCAGGGCGGGGCCCACCCCGCGCGCGCCGCTGCCCTTGGTGCTCATGACGATCGCCGCGATGCCCGGGATCCAGCCGAGCACGCAGAAGGCCATCGGAATGCTGAACAGCCCGAGGATCAGCGAGGTGCGGCCGGCGCTGCGGTTCGGCGCGGTGGGCGGCGCCGCGATGCGCGGGTCCCACTGCAGCCGCGGCGGCAGGTCCTGCACCTGCCCGAGCAGGTCGGACGCGTACGTGGCGGTGCTCACCGCGACCACCCGGGCGTCGTACTGCGGGGTCGTGAGCAGGCCCTCGTCCAGGGCCTGGCTCAGCAGGTCGATCACCTGGGTGCGGTGCACCGTGCCGATGCGTTCGTCCTTCATCGGTGGCGAACGTATCGCGACCCGTGCCGGGCGCGCGGCGAAACCGCCCCTAACTCACCGGGGCGTGCAGGGCGATCGTCGTCCAGGCGCCGACGTGGACCCGGTCGCCGTCGCCGACGCTGCGGGTCTGGCCCGCGGTCAGCGGCTTCGGGTCGTCGTTGAGCCACGTGCCGTTGGTCGAGCCCAGGTCGGAGAGCAGCCACACGCCGTCCACGCTCAGGGTCAGCAGCGCGTGGCTGTGCGAGACGCCCGGGTCGGCGTCCGCGAGGTCGATCTCCGGGTCGGTGCCCTTTGACGTGCTCCTGCGCCCGATCCGCACCTGCGGGGCCGGCAGCGTCACCGTGCGCTGCCCGGTCTGCTCCGGGAAGTCGGCGCCCTCGATCGCGTTGGCCTCGAAGTACTCCCGGTCGGCGTAGACCGTCGCCGTCCAGCCGGCGGCCGGCGGGGGTGCCGCCGCCGGCTCGACCAGGGCCGGCACCCGGCCGGTGCTGTGGTCGAAGCCGCAGTCCTCGCAGAACCGGCCGGCGCCGGCCCGGGGCGTGCCGCAGTTCGGGCACGGCTCGCCGCTCGGGAACGCCGGCGCGGCGGCCGGCGCGACGCCCGGGCTGAACACCGCCGTGCCGCCGATCTTCGCGCCGCAGGTGTCGCAGAAGTCGTCCGTCGTGGACGCGTGGCCCTTCGGGCAGGCGAAGGCCGTCATTGGGCCCGCCCCACCCGGACGGTCTTGGTCGAGCGGGTGTCCAGGGCCATCTCGTCGGCGGCGTCGACCTTGCGGCGCAGCCGGACCGTGCCGGTCGCCGCGTCCTCGATGTCGACGACCGTGGCCAGCAGCTCCTCGGTCGCCTTGTTTCCGCTCTCGTGCGCGAGCTGGGCGGCCCGGCCGAACTTCAGCGTGGCCGTACGGTCGTCGCCGGCCTTGCGCGCCTCGATGCCCTCCTGGATCGCGTCGGCCAGCTCGGCCTGCCCGGTGTAGTGCGCGACCTGCCGGTTGATCCGGGTGGACAGCGCCGAGTCCTCGGTCCAGACCGCGCGCACCAGGGTCTGCGCGTGCACCTCGTCGCCCTCCACCACGGACACCCGGGCGGCGAGCATCTCGTCGCCGGCGGCGCCCGCGGTCACGTCGATGCACACGTGGTAGTCGCGGCTCTCCGAACCCCAGGAGCCGAGCGGGTACCGCCCGGCGCGGGGACCGTCCGCGACCCGCTTGCCGGTCAGGTCGGCCACCTGCGGCTCGACCTGCTTGACGAAGCGGACCGTCGAGTTGACCGGGGTCCAGACCTTGAGCTGCACGTCGGCGCTGGTCTTGCCCATCGCGGCGGTCATCATCTGCTCGAACGCCGCGGTCAGGCCCTGCGGGCGCGCGACGATGTCCACCGTGCCCAGCATCGCGGTCGCCACCTTGCGCAGCTCGGAGACCGTCCAGTTGGTGCCGACGCCGCGACAGTCGCAGGTGAAGCTGCCGGCGATGCCCTGCAGCACGCTCTCCAGGTAGCCCTGGTACTCGCCGTTCTCGCCGTCGGTGAGCAGGATGGCGTGTGCGATGTCGCCGGGGCGCTGCGCGAAGAGCTGGCCGGCGAGCTTGAGCCAGGCGCCGATGGCCGTGCCGCCGTTGGCCTGCAGCCGGTCGATCGCGGTGACCGCCTGGGCGCGGGTCTCCGGCGTGGCGACGGCGAGCTCGCCGGGCGCGGGGAAGAGCTGCTGCGCGGTGCTCACGCCGGCGATGATGGCGAAGCGGACGCCGTCGTCGATGCAGTTCACGGCGGCCTTGGCGGCCTGCCGGGCGGCGCCCATGCGGCCCTCGGCCATCATCGAGCCCGAGCAGTCCACGATGATGATCTCGGTGGCGCCGGCCGTGCGCCGTCCGCCCTCCGCGCCGGACGAGGCGACGGTGACGATGGCGTTGACTTCGGTCGCGCCCAGGGCGAGGAACTCGTTCTGGAACGCCTCGGCGGTGTACGGCACGGGCTCTCCCTTAGCTGTCGGGGGTGTTGAGGGGTACGAGGGCGACGGTGATGTTGTCGGAGCCGCCGGCGGCGTTGGCGAAGTCGACGAGCGACCGCGCCGCACCCAGCAGGTCGTCCGTGTCGCGCACGGCGGCGCGGACGGTGCCGGCGAAGGCGGCCGGTTCGGTCAGGTAGTTCCACAGGCCGTCGCTGCACAGCACGAGGTGCCCGGGCGTCTCGGCGAAGAAGGTGCCGGTGCGCGGCGCGACCGGGCCCGCGTCGGCGCCCATCCAGGCGGTGATGGCGTGCGCCTTCGGGTCGTTCCAGGCGGCCTGCGGGTCGACGCCGAGGGAGATCGCGTGGATGGCCCACGAGTCGTCCTCGGTGAGCTGGACGGCCGTGCCGTCGGCGGGGACCCAGTACGCCCGGCTGTCGCCGACCCACCCGTACCCGATCTCGGTGCCCCGCACGCAGGCCGCGACGATCGTGCAGGCCGGGTTGGACGCGGCCCGGCGCGGATCGCCGGTGGTGGCCAGCACGGCGACCGCGCTCGCGGACGCGACGATGGCGGCGCCGATGCTCTCGGCCAGCTCGGCCGCGGCCAGGGCCAGCACCTTGCCGGTGGCCTCGGCGGCGGTCTCGGACGCGATGTCCGGGTCGAAGGAGGCGGACACCCCGTCGCAGACCACCACGTCGACGTCCGCGCCCCGGGTGGCCAGCCACAGCGCGTCCTCGTTGCGGTGGTGCCGCAGGCCGCGGTCGGTGACCGCCGCGGCGACCGGCCCGGCGTCGGCCTCGACGTGGTCGCGCGGCCGGGCGGCCAGCATGCCGCAGTTGCCGCAGTAGCCGTCGTCGCCGACCACACCGGCCGCGCCGCAGGACGGGCAGTCCTTGCCGATGGCCAGCCCGGCGCCGGTGGCCAGCGCCTTGCCGCAGTTCTCGCAGAACGCGGCGCCCGCGTCCCGCTCGTCGGTGCAGGACGCGCAGTCCTCCTGGGTGATCATGCGGCCTCGCCTCTCTCGCCGGCGGTCGGCCGCCTCACGTACGGGTCCTCGGCCTGGCCGCGTTGGCCAGGTCCACCAGGCGGATCTTCTCGGGCCCGTGCACGGCCCGGGCCATCTCCCGGTACGCGCCCTCGAGCGCGAAGCGTACGTCCCGCTCGCCGGCGGTGCCGTCGCCGGGCGTGCCCAGCACCGCCGCCGGCACCGCGGTCCCGGCGGTCAGCGTGGTGAGGGCCCGCTCGAGCAGCTCGGCCCGGAGCGCGGCGAGCTGCGCGGCCTCCATCTCCAGCCGGCCGATCAGCGCGGCGGCCGCCGCGAGGGCCGCGACGTCGGCCGCGGCCGTCGGGTGCGAGTGGACCAGCGCCCGCACCGCGCCGACCTGCGAGCTGCGGTACGCCGCCGAGGTGCCCGGCACCCGGTTGTAGGCCTCCACGGCCCCGTCGCGGTCCCCGGTGGCGAGCCGGCACCGGGCCAGCCCCGCCGCCGCGGTGGTGTACGCCGGGTCCGTGCGGCTCACCACGTCGTAGTAGCCGGCCGCCTCCGCGGGCCGCCCCGCCAGCTCCAGGGCCAGCCCCAGCGCCAGCTTCGGGGCGAGCTCGCCGGGCAGCGCCGAGTAGACCGCGTCGAACTGCGCCCGCGCCCGGTCCAGGTCGCCCGAGGCCAGCGCCAGGACCCCGTCGAACCAGGCGAGGCGCCAGTCGCCGGCGGCCGCCGCCGTGATCGTGTCGCGCAGCCGGGCGGCGTCCGCGAACGCGGCCGGGCCGGTGCCGGCGGCGCCCAGGTCGATGAGCGCCCGCAGGGCCCGCAGCTGCACCTCGAAGGTGTTCTCCGGCGCCTTGCCGAGCAGGGTGAGCACCTCCTGCGGATCGGTCACCGTCACCGAGGCCAGGAACGCGGCCGACGGGTCGGTCAGGTCGATCATCGGGGCGGGCAGGAACCGCCAGTTCGGCGCGTCGCTGCGCGGGTCGGTGCGCAGCTCGCCGGTGAACAGCCGCGACGTGGACGGGCGCGGCTCGCCGTCGCCGGCGGAGAGCACCTCGCGCAGCACGCCGAGCATCTGCTCGGTCATCTCCGCGGCGTCGACGAAGCGCTCGGCCGGATCGAGGCGGGTGGCCCGGTGCAGCAGCCGGTAGTAGGACTCGTGCTCGCGGTAGAGGTCGAACTCGCCGCGGTCCGGCAGGCTCTCCTTGAAGGTGCTCTGGTAGCCGCGGAAGTCGGTGGTCAGCACCGCCAGGGTGCGGCCGATCGTGTAGAGATCGGACTGAATGGACGGGCCGGCCTGCGCCATCTCCGGCGCCTGGTAGCCGACCGTGCCGTACAGGGCGGCGTCCTGGTCGTCGATGTGCACGACGCCGCCGAGGTCGATGAGCTTGACCTGGTCGCCGGTCTGGATGACGTTGTCCGGCTTGAAGTCGCAGAAGATCAGGCCGCGGTCGTGCAGGTAGCCGAAGGCCGGCATGATCTCCAGGACGTAGGCGAGGGCCTGGTCCAGCGGCAGCGGGTCCGGCTGGTTGCCGTTGGCCGCCCGGCGGTCCTTGAGGATGCCCTTGAGCGACTCGCCGCCGACGTACTCCATGACGATGTAGCCGGCGCCCTCGTGCTCCACGAAGTTGTAGATCTTCACGATGTTGGGGTGCTCGACCTCGGCGAGGAACCGCTGCTCGGCCAGGGCCGCCGCCAGCGCGTCCTCGTCGCCGGAGTTGAGCAGGCCCTTGAGCACCACCCAGCGGTCCGAGACGCGCTTGTCGTTGGCCAGGTAGATCCAGCCGAGCCCGCCGTGCGCGAGCGCGCCGATCACCTCGTACTGGCCGCCGACCAGGTCGCCCTTGGTGAGCTTCGGGGTGAAGTTGAACGCCTCGCCGCAGGACGGGCAGAAGCCGGCCGTGCGCCCGGCCCGGTCACCGCGGGCGCGGCCCACCGGGTTGGCGCACTTGCCGCAGTACCGCTTCTCCTCCGGCACCTCGGCGACCGCCATGATCGCGCTGGCGGGGTCGCGTTCGGGCAGCGGCGCCACGTCGACCAGGCCGCCGCCGAAGCGTCGCCGCCGGCTGCCGGTGCGGGTGCTGCCGGTGCGCGCCGATCCGCCCGTACGGGTGGAGAGCGCGCCGGTCCGCACCGAGGGCGCGGTCGCGGTGCGCTGCCTCGGCGCCGTCGCCCCGGCCGTCTTCGGCGGGGCCATGCCGCAGGTGTCGCAGTAGCCGTCCTGGACGGTGCCGGGACAGTCGCGCTGGCAATTCACTTCAGTCCGTCCCTCGCGGTCGTCGCGGTGCGGCGGGCCACCGCGTCCTGATAGGCGTTCACGGCCGTCCGCGCGGCGCCGAGATCGCAGGGCGCGGTGTAGAGCAACGCCCGCGCCCGCTCGGCGAGCGGCGCGAGCCCCGGATCCTCGGCGAGGCCGCGGCGGCCCGCCTTCGCCTGGTATGCGTCCAGCCGCCCGCGCAGCTCGTTGCGGGAGCCCAGCATCGCGGTGTTGCGGGCGGCGGCGCCGCGCAGGGCCTCGAGCCGCTCGCGGGCCCGCCGGGTCCAGTCGGCGAGGCGGGGGCTGATCAGCGCCCAGTGCCCGGCGGCGGCGAGCGCGTCCAGCGCGGCCAGGTCGGGCCGCAGGTCGGGCCCGGCCGCCGGCGCGATGTCCGAGTCGGCGAAGCGGCCGACGACGTCCTGCTCGGCCGCGGCGGCGGCGCGGGCCGCCTCGGTGAGCTGATCGGCCAGGGCGCGCGCGTCGCCGAGGCGCTGGGTGAGCGCCTCGCGCAGCTCGCCGGCCGTGGTGCGCTCGGCGTCGGCCCGGTCGAGCAGGGTGCGCACCGCGGCCAGCGCCGTCTGGTCGCAGGCCAGCGGGTCGGTGGCCAGCGCCGAGGTGAAGTCGCCGAGCCGGCGGTCGGCCTCGTCCAGGGTGGCCGAGCGGGTCAGCGTGCGCAGGTGCGCGAGCGACGAGGCCACCGCGGCGGCCTCGGGCATCAGCCGCTGCCACACCTCGCCCGCCCGGACGGCGACGTCCACCGCGGTCTTGAACGCGGCCTCCATCGCGGCGAGCAACTCGGCGGGGGAGCAGGTGGTGCTGACCTGGCCGGGCCCGAGCAGCCCGCGCTGGGCCAGCGGCACCGTACGGGTGGAGAGCGTGATCGAGCGCCCGAGGACCTGATGCACGTAAGCGGACTTCTCGGCGTCGGTGAACCGGCGCTGGTTGCGCGCCGCCCGGGCCGAGGTGACAAGCGCCGTCAACATGCCGTAGCCGTCCCAGAGCTGGGTCAGCGCCTCGGTGGCATCCGCCCAGGCCACGGCGGTGCGGCCGCGCAGCGGCCCCTTGTCGAGGTCCTTGCGCGCGGCGTTGTCGTCGAGGTCCACCAGGTTCGAGGCGACCGCGGCCAACGCCGTCTCGAGGCGCATCAACTCGCCGTCGGCGCGGCCGAGCAGATGCTGGGTGGGTGCGGTCACGGGGTCAGTCCCGGTACTCGGCCGCCGGCGGCTTCGGCGCGGCGCCGAAGTCGCCGAGCCACCGCTCGTAGGTGGCCTTCCACGTGCCGTTCGCGCGGTTCCTGGCGAGCACCGCGTTGACGAACCGGGTGAAGTCCGCGTGATCCTTGGCGATCGCCATGCCGTACGGCTCGTCGGTGAAGCGCGGCCCGATCACCTTCGCGTACGGGTCCTGCGCGGCCAGGCCGACCAGGATGGTGTCGTCGGTGGAGATGGCCTCGACCTCGTTGCGCTGGAAGGCGACCAGGCAGTCGCCGAAACCGGCCCGGGCGACCGAGATCGGCGCCGGCCGGACGGGGACCTTGGTGATGTTGTCGTACGAGGTGGAGCCCTTGGCGGCGCACACCTTGCGGCCGCCGAGGTCGTTGATGCTCGTGGCCTTCGAGTCCTTGGAGACCAGCACCTTCTGCCCGGCCTCGTAGTAGATGCTGGAGAAGTTGACGTCCTTCCAGCGCGCGCAGTTCGCCGTCATGGTGTCCGCGACGATGTCGACCGAGCCGTCGTACACCGAGCTGACCCTCTTGTCGTACCCGATGACCTTGATCTGGATCTTGTCGGGGTCGCCGAAGATGGCCTGGGCGATCTGCCGCCCCATGTCCACGTCGAAGCCCTCGACCCGGCCGGTGAACGGGTTGCGGGAGCTGAACAGCAGCGTGTCCTGGCTGGTGCCGAGCACGAGCCGGCCGCGCTTCTGGATCGTCGCCATGTAGCTGCCGGCCGGCATCCGGCCGGGCGCGGGCAGGGCGCCCGCGGGGCGCAGGCTGGCGCGCGGGTTGCAGGTGTTGTCGACGGGCACCGCCGTCGCGTTCGCGGTCGGCCCGGCGGACGCGGTGGGCCGGCCCGGCAGCGGCGAGGAGTCCCCGCCGCAGCCGCCGGCGGTGGCGAGCACGGCCAGGGCCGCGGCGGCGGCGAGGGCGGCACGGGTGCGCATCAGCGGTACTCCTCGAGTCGGGCCCGCAGTCCGGCGACGGCGAGGCCGCAGACGATCAGGGCCAGCAGCGGGCCGAGCACGATGAGCGGGCCCAGGCCGCGCCCGGCGTGGCCGATCTCGTCGCTGAACACGTCCTTGCGGTCGTCCAGCTCCTCGCCGATGGCGTCGGTGAGGCCGGTGAACGTCTGCGTCGTCCGCGCGCCGATGGCCAGCGCGACGGCGCCGTCGTAGTCGCCGCCGTTGTCGAGCTTGCGGACCTGGCGGTGCGCGCTCACGTAGGCGAGGTGCCCGGGGATCGCGTCCTGGACGCCGGCGTCGGTCAGCAGATCGTTCAGCCGGCCGGTGGTGGCGGCGAAGTCCTGCTCGAGGGTGAGCTTGCCCGGCTCGGGGGTGCCCTCGCCGGAGCGGGCGACAAGCGTCAGCGCCTCGTCGCCGCGCTCGCGCAGGGCGGCGATGCGGGCCTCGGCGAGCAGCGCGACCGGCCGCGAGCCCTCGGTGTCGGCGTTGGAGAGGTGGGCGCGCTGGGCGATCAGCATCCCGCCGACGGCGAGCGCGAGCACCGCCGTGACGGCGGTGGCGGCGACCAGCGGCACGTTGAACGTCCGGCGGGTGGTGCGGCTCAGGTGCAGCTGGGCCCGCAGCAGCGCGGCGAGCAGGACGATCAGCAGGATCACCAGCAGCGCCGTCCACCAGGAGCTGCGTGCGGCGCGGTAGCCGTCGTCGACCTCGCTCCGGGCGGCCTGCAGCAGCGCCTGCGCCTGCGGTTGCAGCGACTCGCGGCTCAGCGTGGAGGCGGCGGCGAGGTACGACGCGCCGATCGGCAGGCCCTGCCGGTTGTTGGCGCGGGCGCTGGACACCAGGCCCGCGTACCGGGTGACGTCGGCGGAGAGCCGGCGGATCGCGTCGGCGGAGCGGCCCCGCTCGGGCGTGCGCCGGGCGGCCGAGGTCAGCGCGGTGGTGGCCTGGTTGAGGTCGTCCTCGTAGCGGTCGGTCAGCGCGGTCGGCTCGAGGCCGCCGGCCAGGAACGCCTGCGCCGCGGTGGTGTCGGCGTCGGCGAGCTTGGAGTAGATGGTCTCGGCCTCGACGAGCAGGGGCTGGGCCCGGTTGCCGAGGTCGTCGGTGCCGTTCGCCGCGGAGGCCGCCGTCAGTCCGGCGACGAGGCCGGTGAGCAGGGCGAGAACGACCAGCGCGGCGAGGATCAGCTGCAGGCGGCCGGGGGAGGTGTGCCGGAGGCGTCCGACGCGGTTCAGGACGCCGGCGCGGGTGTCCGCCGCGGCCGGAGCCGCCCGATCCAACTGCGCTGTGCTCAAGCTTCCTCCGTCGGTGCGGTGCGTGGTCGGGCACTCACCCCAGCCACTGTGCCGCACGTGTGCAAACGATCTTCACGGCGGGGTGAGGCGGCTGATTCTACGGAGCGAAGCGCGCCCGGAGGGTCCCCCTCCGGG
>NZ_JBEZXZ010000218.1:0-14452 GCF_040638275.1 Actinoplanes sp. NPDC026623
TCGTCCGTCCGCGCGCTGATCTGCGCAGACCCGCGAGAGCGGACGGACGTCCGCGCGGACGTTTGGTCAGGCGCACCAGCGTCCGCGACTGACCCGCCGGGCGCGGCCGGCTGCGGCGAGCACTTGGGGCCGGTCGTAGATCCAAGTGCGTCCCATGCCGGTCGTGTCGATGAGTTCCGGGATGCTGAGGCCGTCGTCGGACGCTTGGACGAGCGCGGCCAGAAGCACCCGTTCCGGTTGAGCAACCCGAGCTCCGGGGCGATAACTCCCGGGCGTTCCGCCTGGTAGCCCGAATTTTTCTCCTATTGGAGAATGCCTTCGGCGCAGATAGGATGCGGGAAAGAGAGCCCGATTGACCTTTTGCCGGAGGGGTGAAGTGACAAGCGGCGCTCTCATGTCCTCGTTACCCGTCATCGCCCTCACGATGTCGACAGTTGTCTTCGTCGCATTGTTTTCGAGGCAGAATGATCGGCGTCAGCGAGCAATGAAGATCTTGGAAATGTTGCTCCGTGCTCAGCACCGCGGTTCGTCGGAAGAGTTGAGCCCAAAGGACGATGATCGACCGACGGTCTGATCTCAATGTCCGTCTGCTCGTCCGTCCGCGCGCTGATCTGCGAAGACGCGCGCGAGCGGACGGACGCGCGGACGTCCGTCCGCTCAGGCCCGCCAGCGCCCGCGGCTGACCTGCCGGGCGCGGCCGGCGGCGGCGAGTGCCTGGAGCCGGTCGTAAATCCAGGTGCGTCTCATGCCGGTCGTGTCGATAAGTTCCGGGATACTGAGGCCATCATCGGGTGCCTGGCCGAGCGCGGTCAGGAGCGCTTGTTCCGGGTCGTGGTTGGCAGCCTTCGGTGATTCGAGGGCACGCGGCGGACGGTCGATCGCGGCTCGGGACAGCGGGTCGAGATCAGGCCGCTGGTCGGCGTAGCGCGCGGCGGTCTCCCGTACATGGTCGTCGGTGACGAGGTAGGCGCGGGCTCATCTACTCCCGTTACGTGACCGGCTGGCTGGTCGCCGCCGCCGAAGACGCGATCGTCGCCCGCGATTTCCTGGCCACCGCGGTCACCGGCAACAGAATCGAGCCGCACACCATTCACGCTGACCGCGGTGGCGCCATGACCTCGAAACCGGTGTCAGAGATGCTCGTCGACCTCGGAGTCCTACGATCGCATTCCCGGCCGAGAACGTCGAACGACAACCCATACTCCGAAGCCCAGTTCAAAACGATGAAATACATGCCCGACTTCCCCGACCGGTTCGGATCGATCACCGACGCCCGCGCCTTCTGCGACACATTCTTCACCTCCTACAACCACGAACACCGCCACTCCGGGATCGGCTGGCACACCCCGGCGTCGGTGCACTACGGCACCGCCGACCAGATCCGCCGACACCGCCAGACCACCTTGGACGCCGCCTACGCGCAGCACCCCGACCGGTTCACCCGCCGACCCCGCGCACCCCAACTCCCGGAGCAGGCCTGGATCAACCAGCCAACAACACAGACACAAACCGTCTCAATTTGACTTGACAAATACCGCTTTCGCCTTCCCCGGCCTCGCCACCGGCCGCCCTTACTGAAGGCGCGAGGCTAACTACCTCGCGATGGTCGCCGCCGACATCAACAACCATCAACAACCGACCGCGTAAGATCTTCGACTGGAAGAAGCCCTCCGAGATATTCGCCGAACTCGTCGAGGAAAACTTTCCACCGCCTGAACTCGCCGAGTTTTACCAGGTGCGCCACTCGTCAGTTAGGTCTTCCCGCAAAACACCGTGGCGAGCAGCTAAGTCGTCAAGGTCGACACCCGCCTCGGCGATCGTTTGATCGATGTACTGGCACAGCATGGTTCGCTCAGCGGTGGCAATCGCATCGGCATCGTACTCCTCATTTAGCGAGTTTAGCTCCAGGACGACCCTTCGGATGACGGCAATGGCATTGTCGCCCGCCGGGAGCCTCAGCTCGGATACGTCCTGTTCGAAAGCGTCGAAGATCTCATCGAAACGCTGCAACAGATCTGAAGGAAACAATCCAGCCGTAACTGCAAACCCCTCCTCCAGCGTACCCTCAGCAACAAGACGCGCCTCTTCCGTAATGCCGTCGCGCCATTCACGTGTTGGCCTAATTGCCAAATTGTTCACCTCAACCACATTTGCCGCCAGGGCCTGTTCCGTAAAGCTTATACATGATCGGATTATTGGTGTTGTAAGGAAGCTTCGCCTTGCCGCCGAGTTCGTCGAAGGTCTCACTTTCAAGCTGGTTGAGGTCCACACCTGGCCTAGGAAGCCGATAGTCGATGTCCGCTATGTTTCTTGCGAGTGAATCCAGCCTTGGTGAGAGTGCCTTTCGGCCCAAAGTGTTGCCTCCACCGCTCGGAGACGTTTTTTCCTGGCCAACATACTTATCACCAGAATCCAACGTAATGATATAAACACCGGGAGCTCTAGGAAGGCCGAACCGGTCAGGCCCAGGCGCATTGTGCACCAGGAGGGTCATTCAAAAGTAAGTCGACGTCTGTCGACGTTGCAGTGAGTGACTCTTCAGGGGTGGCCGCGACTGGCGGCTGGTCGTCCTGATTGGACGCGGCGGCTGGGATCCTATAAATCAACTCAGTTGTGTGGACTCAGATGATCGAGGGCCAGCCGCCGCGGGCTGAGCGTATGACAGGACTGACGACCGGACAACTCAGCGACCTTGTCGGTCGGGTCCGGGAGGTTGTCGGCCCGTGGGAGAACCCACCGGTCGGCCGGCCTCACGTGTTATCCCTGCCGGCGGCGGTCGTCGCGGTGCTGTTCGGGCTGCGGCACTGCTGGGCTCGCTGTTCCTGGTCACCGGCAAACGGCTCGGCGAGCTACGGCGGGACCGCGGCGGCCGAGCGGTCCTCGCCCTCTACTCCGCGACCTGGCTCCAACAGACGCTCACGATGACACTCACGGGCACCGTCATCGCGTACGCATGCTGGGCTTTTGAATTCTCTGGACCTGACGCCTCGCTGCCATTGCTCGGGCTGTCGCTGGTGCCGTTCCTGGCCGGACTGATGCGCTACAGCCTGCTGGTCACTCATGGTGACGGCGAGGCACCCGAGGACCTCCTCGCCTCGGACCGGTTCCTCCTCGTCAGCGGCTTCACCTGGGCGGCCATGGCAACCGCCGCGATCTACCTCGGATAAGAGAGGACACCGGGTACGGATCCTGCTGATGGCGACGAGGCCGCCCCGGCCCGCCGAAGCAGCTACCTGGCCGCCGTCTACGGGTCCGCAATAGGGGAAGCCCCCGACAGCGCCAAAGCCGTCATAGCAGTAGTATACCGAGTATGATACCAACCGAATCCGAGGTGGCGCCGTGAGTTTCCGGCATGCCATGCTCGCGTTGCTGAGCGAGGGCCCGAAGTACGGGCTGCAGCTGCGCCACGAGTTCGAGGCGCGCACCGGCGAGGTCTGGCCGCTCAACGTCGGCCAGGTTTATACGACGCTGCAGCGTCTTGAACGCGACGGCCTCGTCGAGCCCGACGACACCGGTGACGACGGTCCGCAGAAGGGATTCCGGATCACCGCGCAAGGGGCCGAAGATCTCGCGACGTGGCTGCAGACTCCCCCGGACCTGAGCCTGCCGCCCCGCGATGAGCTGGTCGTCAAGGTGCTGATGGCGCTGCGGGTACCGGGGGTCAACGTACACGGGATCATCCAGGTGCACCGCAGGTATCTGGTCGAGCTGATGCAGCAGTGGACCCGCCTCAAAGAGGACGAAGCGGGCTACGACCTGGCGTTCGCGCTCGCCGTCGACGCCGAGATATTCCGGCTCGACTCAGTGGTCCGGTGGTTGGACACCGCCGACGGGCGACTCAAGCGGGCCGCCGTCGAGCCGGCCCAGCCGGCTCCGGCCGGGATACCGCGGATCCGCCGCCGGGTCGGGGTGCGGCCATGATCGCCCTCGAACTTCGCGCCGTGTCCAAGCACTACGGTGACGACCGCAATCGGGTCGACGCACTCGTCGAAGTGGACCTCACCGTCGAGCCCGGCGCACTGGTCGCGGTGATGGGCCCCAGCGGCTCGGGCAAGTCCACGCTGCTGACCATCGCCGGCAGCCTAGAGGACCCGACAACCGGAGAGGTGCTGGTCGCCGGCGAGCCGTTGTCGGCGATGTCCCGCGACGCGAAGGCCCGGCTGCGTCGCCGCTCGATCGGCTACGTCTTCCAGGACTACAACCTGCTGCCCGGCCTGACCGCAGTGGAGAACGTCGCGATGCCGCTGGAGCTCGACGGCAGATCCGCCCGGACGGCCCGCACCGCCGGGATGGAGGCCCTGGAGACCCTCGGCCTCACCGAACGGGCCGAACACTTCCCCGACCAGCTGTCCGGCGGCGAGCGCCAGCGGGTCTCGATCGCCCGCGCGATCGTCGGCGAACGCCGGCTGCTGCTGGCCGACGAGCCGTCCGGCGCACTCGACTCGGTCAACGGCGAGGCCGTGATGCGGCTGATCCTGGCCGCCTGCCGGCAGGGGGTGGCCGCGGTCTTCGTCACGCACGATGCGCAGCTCGCGTCCTGGGCCGACCGGGTGGTGTTCATCCGCGACGGCCGGGTGGTGGACCAGACCACCCCGGCGGCCGGCGTGGAGTCCCTGCTGCAGAGCAGCCCGCACCGCGGGCCGGACCGATGACCGCCTCCGTGCTGGACCGCCCGGCCGCGCCACCGAACGGCGGCCCCGCCGCGCGCCGCGCGGTGATCCGCTGGGCCTGGCGGCTGCTGCGCCGCGAGTGGCGCCAGCAGCTTCTGGTCCTGGCGCTGATCACGGTCGCGGTGGCCGCCACGGTCCTCGGCGCCGGGGTCGCGACCAACGCCCCGCCACCGGCCGGTGCCGGATTCGGTACCGCCGATCATCTGGTGACCCTGCCGGACCGGGCCGATGTCGCCGCGATCGCGCAGCGGTTCTCCCCGGTCGACGTGATCGAGAATCAGCCACTGCCCACCGGCCTGGCCGGCAGTGCCCAGCTGCGCGCCCAGGACCCGGGCGGCGCGTACGGGCGACCGATGCTCGCCCTGGTCTCCGGCCGCTACCCGAGCGGGCCGGCCGAGGCGGCGATGACCGCGCAGCTCGCGGCCGCGCTGGGCCTTCGGGTCGGCGACATCTGGCCGGGGCCGGCCGGGACCCGCCGGGTGGTCGGCGTGGTCGAGAACCCGCAAAATCTCCTCGACGAGTTCGCGCTGGTCGCACCGGGCCAGCTCGCCCACCCGGGCGAGGTGAGCGTGCTGTTCGACGCGGGCGCGGCGGACACGGCCGGGTTCACCTTCCCGCCCGGGGCAGTCCCGCTGACGCCGACGCCGCCACCCGGGGTAAGTCCGGAGTTCATCGTGCTCGCGCTGGCCGTGGTCGGGCTGATCTTCATCGGTCTGGTCGCCACCGCCGGATTCACCGTGCTGGCCCAGCGCCGGCTTCGCGCGCTCGGCATGCTGTCCGCGCTGGGTGCCACCGACCGTCACATACGGCTGGTCATGCGGACCAACGGCACCCTCGTCGGCGGACTCGGCGCTCTGGCCGGCGCGGTCATCGGCGTGGCGGCCTGGACCGTGTACGCGCCGCGCTACTCCGTCAGCGTGAACCACCGCGTCTCCTGGACGAGCCTGCCATGGTGGCTGGTCACGGCCGCGATGGTGCTCGCCGTGGCGACCGCGACGCTGGCCGCCCGCCGACCGGCCCGGACGATCGCGCGGGTGCCGGTGGTCTCCGCGCTGTCCGGCCGGCCGGCTCCGGTGAAGGCGACACACCGATCGATCCGGCTGCCACTCGCGCTGCTCATCGCCGGCCCGGTGATGCTGTTCTTCTCCGGCGGCTGGGGGTCGCGGTCGACCACCCAACAGCTACTGCAGCTCGGCGGCCTGGCGGCCAGTGCCGCCGGGCTCATGTACATCGCCCCGGTCGTAGTCGGCATGCTCGGCGCGATCGCCGGGTGGGCGCCATTCACCTCCCGGGTGGCGCTGCGCGATCTCGCCCGATACCGGTCCCGGTCCGGGCCAGCACTCGCCGCGAGCAGCTTCGCGGTGTTGATCGCCGTGCTGGTCGCGCTGATCTCGACCGGCCGGTTCACCGACTCCGTCGATTACGTCGGACCCAACCTGCCGCACGACCAGCTCATCGTCTACGCCCCCGGCGACGATCCGGCCGACCACGGTCCCAGCCCTGCGACGCCACAGGCGAACACCGACCCGAAGGCCGCCGCGGCCGCCATCGCCGACGCGCTGGGCAGTAACGACGTGCTGGCCCTCGACTCGGTGCGCGGCGGCCTCGCCCAGTGCCGGGGCGGTGCCCAGGAAATCTGCGGAAGCAACGGCAAGCTGTACGTGGCCACCCCCGAGCTGCTGTCGCACTACGGCATCGGCCCGAACGACATCGCCTCCGGTACGCAGCTGCTCACCTCACGCCCGCACCTGACCGGCCTGTCCGGCCTGAAGTTGGTCGGCTTCGCCCTCGACCAGTTCGGCAACGGCATCGACAACCCCCGCATCCAGACCACCGACCGGCTACCCACCGGCACCTCACAGCCGAACCTGCTGGTCACCCAGCAGGCGGTGGACGCCCTCAAGCTCGAGGTGACGTCGGCGGCGGCGTGGCTGATTCAGCTACCGCAGCCGTTGACCGCAACCCAGATCAACTCCGCCCGGCAGATCGCGGTACGCAGCGGCCTGACCATCGAGACGTCCAGCCAGCAACCTTCGCTCGACGAGGTCCGCAACTACGCGACCGCCACCGGCGTACTGCTCGCCCTCGGGGTGCTGGCCATGACGGTTGGGCTGATCCGCAGCGAAACAGCCGGCGACCTGAGGATCCTGGCCGCGACCGGGGCCCGGCGCCGCACCCGGCGCACGCTCACCGCAGTCACCGCGGGTGCGCTCGGAACCCTCGCCGCGATCCTCGGCACGGCAGTCGCATACCTGGCCACCGTGGCGTTCTTCCGCAGCCAACTCTCGGAGCGGATGAGCCAGCCGCCATGGCTCGACCTGTTGCTGGTCGTCGTCGGACTGCCCGTGGCCGCGACCCTCGGCGGCTGGCTGTTCGCCGCCGGCGAACCGGCCACGATGGCGCACGCGCCGATCGAGTGAAACCCCGACGAGAGCCCCGCACCCGCCTTTTCCTGGGCGATGCGGGGCTCTCCGGCGTTGGCGATGCGCACCCAGACCGGCCGCGCCTCCCGGCCTCATGCCCCGATCTGTGTCCGGTTCCACCCCGATGGCGGGGTTTCTCGGCGGGGAAATCCTCAAGTCTCGCGGTTCGGGTGGTCCGCAACCCGGCGGCACCTGTCCGGGACCGGGGCCCGCACCCCGCAGACCGGAATCTCTTCTCATGCCCGGCCGAACAGCGGCCGGACAAGCGGGGGGAAACCAAATCTTGCGGATCAAGCTGCAGAAGTCGATGACCGTTCTGGCCGCCGTGGCCGTGGGTGCCACCGCCGCGCTGGCCGGTACCGCCGCCGCGCAGGCTGCCCCCGCCGCCGCCCCGGCCGGTTGTGTCACCGACAAGCTGCTGGTCCCCTCGTGTGGCGTGCTGTGGGGTGCCGCCGCGGGCGGATTCAGCACCCTGCCCCGCGACCAGGAGTTGAAGACCTGGGAGAAGATGTCCGGCCGCACCTCCACGATCTACCACACCTACCACAAGGGCGACGAGGTCTTCCCCACCGCCGCCGAGATCGCCATGACGAAGGATCCGGCCAAGCCGCGGGTGCTGTTGCTCAACTGGCGTGTCGAGTACGGCTCCACCTGGGCCAACGTCGCATCCGGCAAACTCGACGCACGGATCGACAAGTTCGCCGCCCGGGTCAAGTCGACCTACCCGCAGAAGTTCTTCCTGGTGCTCAACCACGAGCCCGAGGACGACGTCAACCCGAAGGCCGGTTCCGGGATGACCGCCAAGGACTTCGCCGCCTCCTACCGCCACGTGATCCAGCGGCTGCACGCCAAGGGCGTCACCAACGCCATCAACGTGGTCGCGTACATGGGTAACGAGAAGTGGATGGCCCAGTCCTGGTGGAAGGACCTCTACCCGGGCGACGACGTCGTCGACTGGATCGGCCTGGACTCCTACGTCTCCGCCGAGAAGAACTACTACCACTACGGCAAGTTCGCCGACCTGCTCGACCGTAAGGCCAAGGGCGGCACCGGCTTCTACGACTGGGCCGTCACCAAACACCCCAAGAAGCCGATCATGGTCGCCGAGTGGGGCGCCTACCACCGCGTCGGCAGGGTCACCGACAAGTCGGCGCCGTTCAACAGCGTCCTGCCGGAACTCGCGAAGCGCCCCGCGATCAAGGCCATCGTCTACTTCGACACGAAGAAGGACGCCTTCGGCGACCGCGACATCAGCATCAACAGCACCAAGACCAGCCTGACCGCGTTCCGCAAACTCGCCACCAACCCGCTGTTCAACGTCAAGCTCGCCTGACACGAACACAAGATCCAACCACGAGCCGCCCGGCACACCACCGGGCGGCTCGTTCGCTTTTCCGGCGGGGCGCGCTCGGCAAGCCCGTCGCGGCGCTTAAGTCCTAGCCGGGGGGTCGTAGAGCTGCCGGGTCGGAGCGGTCTGCTCCGCCGCTGAGGAGGACCGAGACTCGGTATTCGCGCCGTCAATCTCTCTCGATCGTCATGGACTCTCGCGTGCAGACCGCGTCGACGTGATGGCTGCGGAGGTAATCGGCGACGTCGCCGTTCGCCAGCTCCGGGCGCAGTGCGGCGGTGATATCGCGGAGGAGGCGGTCTTCGCGCAGGTACAGCGTCCTCGGCCGTCCAGGTTCAGCGGCGGCGGTACCGCTCAGTCCGTGACGGCAGCGGTACCAGGCGCGGTCGTGGGCCCAGTGCGAGATCATCCGCCGCCTGCAGATGCCGCATCGCAGCACGCCGACGAGTTGGTAGTGGTGACGCTGCCCGCCCCCGGGTCTGGGGAGCGCGGAGACGCTCTGAGCGGCGATGAACTCTTTCTCGGTGACGAGCGCCGGGTGCGCGGGCCGGTCGGAGATGACCCAGTCGCACCGCCTGTTGGGGCCGTGTGCTGGGCTGCCGGTGCCAGGAACACCGATGGCGGTGTGATCGGGGTACCGGCTGTGGTGTCGGTTCCAGATCTGGTGGCCGGTGTAGCGGGGGTTGGCCAGGATTGCCGCGACGGTGGTCACCTCCCAACCGGAGGCGTTGCGGTGGCGGTTGCGTGCCCGATCGTAGGCGGACGGGCAGGGCACCCGGTGTTCGTTGAGTTCACGGGCGATACCGGCCATGCTGCAGCCTTGCAGGCGCCGATCGAAGATCCGCCGCACGTACCCGGCGGTGACCGGATCGGGGTCCAGGCGCTGGAGTCGGCGTCCCCACCGGGCGTGGCTGGCGTTGGGGTGCGGGCCGACGTCGATGAGTCGATATCCATACGGTGGTCGGCCGCCGAGGTAACGGCCTTGGTATCGGGTCTGAGCACGCATCGCCTCCGTGGCGCGATGCCGGGCCCGCTGCACCTCATGCGTGGAGCGTGCGCCGAGAGCGATCAGGACCGCGCGATGAGCCGGGTCGTCGAGATCGACCGGTCCCAGCGTCTCTGGCAACCACAGATCAACGCCATGCGCGCGTAGCGCCAGGGTGAGCTTCCCCCGCTTTCATGGAGCGGTCTTCGTGGCGTCAGCTGCGAGGATTTCTAGATCATTTGTCGGCTCGATGTCCGTGCTTCAGATGACGAACCGGGAGACCAGGGCCTTGAGGTCGCTGGACATCTTTGCGACCTCTTCAGCGGCGGCGTGCGTTTCGACGACGCCGGCGCTGGCGATCTGGCTGGCGCCGGCGACCGCCGAGACGTTGCTGGCGATGCCCGCCGAGGCGCCCGCGGCGTCGGTGACGCTGCGGTTGATCTCCTGGCTCGTGGCCGTCTGTTCCTCCACCGCGGAGGCGATGGTCGTCTGGTAGTCGCTGATCTGAGAGATGACGGCGGTGATCCCGGCGATCGCCTCGACGGCCTTGCCCGTGTCGCGCTGGATCGCCTGGACCTGTTTGGCGATGTCCTCGGTCGACTTGGCGGTTTCCTGGGCGAGGTCTTTGACCTCCGTGGCGACCACGGCGAAGCCCTTGCCCGATTCGCCGGCGCGGGCGGCCTCGATGGTGGCGTTGAGGGCGAGCAGGTTGGTCTGCTCGGCGATCGCGGTGATGGCCTTGACCACGTCGCTGATCTGCGCCGAGGACTCGCCGAGCTGGGCGACCACGGCCGTGGTCGACTCGGCGACCGTGACCGCTTCGTTAGCCACGCCCGCGGCCTGCCCGGCGTTACGGGAGATCTCCCGGATGGAGGCACCCATCTCCTCACTCGCCGCGGCGAGCGCGGACACGTTCTCCGAGACGTCACCCGCGGCGCGGGCAACAGCCTCGGCCTCGGCGCTCACCTCGTCGATGCCGCCCCCGATGGTCGCAGACACCGCGGTGAGGTGCTGCGCGGAGGAGGCGAGCTCGGACGCCGAGCGGTCCAGCTCGGACAGCGTGGTACGCATGCTCTGCGTCGCGTCGTTGAGCGCCCGCCCCATCGTGCCGATCTCGTCGCCGGACCGCACCTCGACCCGCTGAGTGAGATCACCCGCGCTGACCCGCTCCAGGACGGCCGCCATTCGCTTGATCGACCGAACGGTCTGATGGATCACCACCCACGCGACCCCGAAAGCGAGGATAAGGCCTGCCACCAGGATGACGATGACGAACAGTCGGTTGCTGCGGTACGACTCCTGAGCCTGGGTCGCCTGTTTTGCGGCCAGGGCGGTCTCGTCGTCGATCAGGGACGTGATGACAGCGCCAGACTTGGCCAGTCCCGGAGTCAGTTCCTTGAGGCCGGCCAGGTACACCATGCTCTGACCAGCGGTGGCCGCCGGCAGCAGCGTCGAGTCACGAGCCGTCCGGAAGGCGGCGAGCGACTGCCCGACCTGGCCGGTGCGCGCGTCCCCGCCCAGCGAACCCAGCTCCGCGTACTGCTTCAGTGCGCCGTCCTGTACCGCGTCCTCGGCCTTGATCTGCTGGATCAGCGCCGCGACCGCCTGCTGATTCGGTGCCGAGGCCAGCAGCGTCAGGTTCAGCAAGCTACGCAAAGCCGACGCCCGCAGCGTCTCCAACGCGGCAGTCGGCAGCAGGGCGTTCTGGTAGGTACGCCGGGTCGCATCGTTGGCCTCCTGCTGCGCGACCAAGCCAACCCAGGCGGTGACGAACGCGGTCGCCGCGACCAGTGTCATGGCGATGAAGAACTTGACCGCCAGCGGCAGGTCACTCAGCCGGCCCAGACCTCGGCGCCGCTTCACGTTCGGGTGCCGCGACTCGTCGAGCGTGGGCTGCATCGGCTTGCCCTCCTGACAGTGTCGTGCGTGATCGCCGCCCAGCCAAGCCGGCAAGATGACCATCTGCATCGCCGCACAAGAACTGAGCGCTCCGCCACGCCGCACCCGTACTGCACCGTCGACGCACCGGTCGTCACCGCTCTGCGGTCGACCTTCGCTCGAAGGCGTGACCGCAGCCCGATGCCGGAGCATGGAGTACATCTTCATAATGCCGCAAAACGGGCCTGATTATGGGGCCTTCTCGCCGGCGGTCAGGACGGACCCGGCCCTGAACCCGGCTCGGGTTGACGTTCGAGCCGGGTTCAGCGTCGTGCCGTCATCTCGCCGCGGAGACAAATCCGATGATGATCGATGCGTACGGGGATGGCCCCGCCGCCATCGCCTGACGGCGGGACAGTGCCGGGGAAATCGGTCATGGGTCAGGGGGCGGTGGCCAGGCGTGTGGCGTGGCCGGTGGGCCGGGGCTGCATAACGGCCGTGCCCTGTGGCGGGGTGGGTTCCTGCGCGTTGACGCCGCGTGGGGCGGGTGGTGAGGTACGCGTTGGTGGCTGCGGCCAGGACGACGAGATGAAGTCGTCGAACTCGGCGCGGAGCAGGTCCTCGTCGCTGGCGATGAGGTCGGTGAACTCCTCGTCGAACCAGCGGTCCCACTCCGGGGGCAGCCCCGTTCGGTCCTGCACCGTGATGTCGATCATTGCTGCTCACCTCCCGCCACGCCCGTTTCGAGGGCTCCCTTTGGCGAACCGCCTGGGTCAGCCGTTGATCACTTTCTGGTTGATGTGTTCGCGGCCGGCTATCCGCACAGCCACATCCAAGGCGGCGCGCTACTACGCCGCCTTCACCATTGACCACCTGCAGCGGCAGCGAATCGTTCAAGCAAGTCTTGCACCGGACTCGGTGTCGGTGGTCTACGCAGGCCGGTGCTATGTACGCAGTAGGTCGAGGTCGCGGCCACGCGCGACGGCTTCGGTACGTGTGGAGCACTGCAGTTTCCGGTAGATCGCGGCGACGTGGGCGGCTCGACGAGCCCGTCGAAAGTCCGCCAAAAGTCCTTGAGCCGGTCACTCGCATCCGCGTCTACGAAGCAGGCCACGCCGGCGTCGACGCCGAGACCGAAGAACTCGCCGAAGCCGAGATCGATCGTGTTCTGCCCGTCGCGCAGCGCCAATTCCCACCGCACCGGCGGCTGATCACCGACGTCGAGGCGCGCGGCGCAGACTCGGCTATGGCCGGAGTCGTCGGTGAAGGTGGCGAGGCTGATCGAGACCGGGTACGTCCCGGGCGGCACGGTGACGGTGACGGGCTCGGCGTCGAGTTCCAGCGACGAAGGATCGGCAGCAATCACACGGCCGGAGCTCAGGGGGCGATCCTGCGGTGCAGCCTGCCCGCGTTCGGCGTCGCGTTCGGGGCGTTCCTCGCCACCCGGATGCCGATGGCGCTGCTGGCCCGTCCCGCGTACGCCACCCCGCTCACCACCATCGAGCCGGTCCCCGTCGGCGGCTCGAAGGACCAGGCGGGGCACCTGTCCGGCTTCGCCGACTGGATGGATCGAACACGGCTACGCAGACGCCACCGGGCGCAGGCTGAGCTGGACCGAGTACTACGAGTTGGAGGGCGCCGCCAACCGGGCCGGCACCAACCTCAACCAGTTCCTGCACGCGCGGGGCATCCAGCAGTTCGGGATCTGCCACCCGGCCGACCGGTTCTGGACGTTCCAGCTCATCGAGGCGGCCCTGTTCATCGCCGTCACGGCGGTCCTGATCGGCGTGGTGGTGTGGCGGGCAGGGCGCCGTATGATCTAGTGCCTTGACCGTCGCACCGGCACCGTCACACGGCTGGTGACACAGCGAGACAGACGAGACGAGCGAGACAGAGGTGCCGCCGCACCGGAACGCGGAGCCTGGCCGGCAGGGTGGCCCCGCTGCGTCGGCAGGCGTTTCGCCGGGGCCCGCGCACCTGAGCAGAGCGAACGGTTACAGGAGGCCGTGGTTGCGAGCCTGAACGATAGCTTCGCGGCGGCGGCTAACACCGAGTTTGCGGTAGATCGATCTCACGTGTGCCTTGACGGTGTTGACTGAGACGTACAGCTCGGCGCCGATCTCGGCGACTGTCAGTTCGGACGGCAGGTGGCGTAGCACCTCAATCTCCCGGGGGCTCAGGGGTACCACCAGCGCGGGTGGGTGTCCGTGGCTGTTCAGGGCGGTCGCCGGGTCGTGCGGCTCCGTCGCCCGCCCGCGCCGGCGCCCGCGGGCTGCGGTGATCTGATCCCGGTTGTGCCGGTGACTGAACTGTCCATCGTGGCGGCGACTTGGCTTGGTTGCCCGGATTGCCCGGTGATGGTGACCAGTTCAGCTAACGCCCGGTCAACCGCCGAATGCCGCGCTCGCGCCACGTCACGATGGTGCTGGGCGCGCCGCCGCCGGTGACGGCCGATGGCCGGTGGCGCCAACGTGGCGGCACGCTCGTATATGGATGCCAGCTGGTCGTGTTTCTTGGCCTCGAGTAGCTCTGCTCGGATAACCGTCCAACCTGATCGTGCCGCCGCCAGGCGCCCTGCCGACACGGCCAGACCCGCCCGCGCGGTCGACCCTGCAGGCTGCTCTGTCGGTCGGGGTATCGCCGTCGGCGAGGCGGCCGAAACTGCTGACGGCCGTGGGACATCCACCCGTCCAAGGACGGCGAACGAGATCACTTGGTAGTCGTCCGACACTGGTCCCTGGTACATACGTAGCCCCTTCGGACTCCAGCTCCATCCCCGGTGACTCAACGCACAGGCCATGCGCACGACAGTACCGGGGGATACCAGTTGCGTCGATACCTGAGTCGATTTGGAATGGAGGCGGGCACGGGTTCGTGGCGATGGGGCATGGGTCGTCCCGATCGGGGGATTCGCCATCGTCTGGTGCGGGAGCCACCGGGGGTGATCGGAACCGCCTGAATCCCTCCAACAAGATCCACCCCGGCAGTCGCCGCGGTTGCTTGTCGGTGACGGCTTACCGTCGCGCACGCACCGCCCGGCTGGGCCACGCCCGCCTAAGCTTTCTGTTTAACGTTGATTTCGCCGTTTCGGGGTCTTGACCTGGGATTTCCTGATGGCGGGGTAGCGGGGTGCGGGCGTGGATCGGGA
>NZ_JBEZXZ010000219.1:0-14370 GCF_040638275.1 Actinoplanes sp. NPDC026623
CGGCGGCGCCCGCGCGGGCCCCCGCGACGCCCGTCGCGAAGGTCGACTTCCAGCCCGCGTCGTCGGCGGTGCCGGCCGGGTACACCGCCGACACCGGCCTGGCGTTCGACGCGGCGCGCGGGTCCGGCTGGGTGGTCGCCGGGACCCACGACCCGCTGGACCTGACCCGCAACACCCGCGACCGCGCCCGGGCCGGCATCGATCCGCGGCTCAACACCCTCATCCACCTCCAGTACGGCGACGTCGGCGGCACCGCCGGCGTGCTCACCCCGGGCGCCTGGGAGTACGCGCTGCCGGCCGGCACCTACCAGGTGACCGTGGCGGTCGGCGACCAGCCCGGGTACGACAGTTCGCACATGATCCGGGCCGAGGGCGTCACCGTGGTGAACGGGTTCGTCTCGACCGCCGCGGCCGAGTTCCGCACCGCCACCGCGACCGTGCCGGTCAGCGACGGCCGGCTGACCCTCGACGCGACCGGCGGCACCAACACCAAGCTGAACTACGTGGAGATCGCCCGGATCGGGCCGCCCGCGGCACCGGCCGGGCTGACCGCGACGCCCGGGGACTCGCAGGTCGCGCTGGCCTGGACGGCGTCGACCGCGGCCGACATCGCCGGCTACCGCGTCTACCGGGGCGGCGCGCTCGTCTCCGGCGCGGCGCCGCTGCCCCGGGCCTCGTGGCTGGACACCACCGTCGGCAACGGGACCGCGTACGGCTACGCCGTCACCGCGGTGGACACCGCAGGCGCGGAGTCCGCGCGGTCCGCCACGGTCACCGCGACCCCGGCGGCCTTCGCGCTGCGGGTGAACTTCTCCGACGCCGCCACCGCGCCACCGGCCGGCTATGTGCGCGACTCCGGCGACGCGTTCGCGGCCGCCCGCGGGTACGGCTGGGTGCAGCCGGGCACGACGACGCCGCTGAGCCTGGCCGGCAACGGCCGCAACCGGAACCCCGCGGCCGGGCAGAGCGACGTGCGGCTCGCCACGCTCATGCACGCCCAGCTACCCGCCGGTTCGCCGGGCGTGACCACGCCCGGCTCCTGGGAGGCGGCCGTGCCGGACGGCACCTACACGGTGACGGCGGCGGTCGGCGACGCCGGCACCGCGCTCGACAGCGTGCACTGGCTCAGCGTCGAGGACCAGAACGCCGTCGCGGCCTTCGCGCCGGCGCCCGCGGCCCGGCACGCCACCGCGACCCGGACGGTCCGGGTCACCGACGGGCGGCTCACGCTCAGCGCGGCCGGCGGCGTCAACACCAAGTTCGACTACGTGGACGTGGCCAGCGTCCCCGGCGCTGGGTCCCTGCCCGGCGTGCGGACCAGCACGCCCGCGAACGGCGCCACCGGCGTTTCGCCGACCGGCAGCGTCGTCGAGGACCTGGTGCTGCCCGGCGGCGGCGTCGACCAGGCCACGCTGACCGGCACGACCGTGACGCTGGCCCGGGTCGACGACGGCGCGGCGGTGCCCGCCACCGTCATCACCAGCGGCGGCGGGGACGTCGTCAACCTCTCCCCGACGTCCGCGCTGGCGGCGGACACGGCGTACCGGTTCACCCTGACCTCGGGGGTGCGGGACGTGAGCGGGCGGGCCTTCACCCCGTACTCGATCGTCTTCACCACCGGGGCCGGCGGCGGAACCGGCGGGCCCGGGTTCGACAAGGTGGTCGGCGTCGCGACCGGCGCGCCCTTCACGACGGTCGTCAAGGGCCCCGACGCCCGCCTGTACGCGGGCACCCTCGACGGGCGCATCCTGCGCTTTCCCGTCAACGCCGACGGCACCCTCGGCACGGCGACCACCATCACCGCGGTGCGCGACAACGCGGCGGCGCTGGGCCTGCCCGGCGCGCCGGCCCGCACCGTGATCGGCATGGCCTTCGACCCGGCGGGCAACCTCTGGGTGACCGACAACTACGAATACGTGGGGCCGCTGAACGTGCCGGACTGGTCGGGCCGGATCGGCCGGCTCAGCGGAACGGACCTGGGCACCTACACGCCTGTCGTGGTCGGCCTGCCACGCTCGGTCAAGGACCACGAGACCAACTCGCTCGCCTTCGGCCCCGACGGCGCGCTCTACGTCTCGCAGGGCGCGAACAACGCGATGGGCGCGGCCGACTCCACCTGGGGAAACCGGCCCGAGCAGCTGCTCAGCGCGGCGGTGCTGCGACTCGACCAGGGGGCGTTCACCGGTACGCCGATCGACGTGCGGACCGCGGACGGGGGCGGCTACGACCCGTACGCCGCCGGCGCGCCGCTGACCATCTACGCGACCGGCGTACGCAACGCCTTCGACCTGGTCTGGCACCGCAACGGCCACCTGTACGCGCCGACCAACGGCTCGGCGGCCGGCGGCAACACCCCGGCGACCCCGGCGCCGCTGCCCGCGTCCTGCGCCCGCCGCGGCTACCCCGGCACCGCAGTTCCGGCCCTGACCAATGTGCCCACCGCCGAGACCGACTACGTGTTCGACGTGAAGCCGGGCCGCTACTACGGCCACCCGAACCCGCAGCGCTGCGAGTGGGTGCTGGCCGGCGGCAACCCGACCGCGGGCACCGACGCGTTCCAGGTCGGCGCGTACCCGGCCGGCACCCTGCCGGATCCCGCCTTCGACCTGGCCGGCACCTACGACGCGGGGCTGCACGCCTCGGCGAACGGCGCGATCGAGTACCGCGGCGGCGCGCTGGACGGAAAACTGCTGGTGGTCCGCTACTCGGCCGGCCAGGACATCGAGACGTTCGACGTCGCGGCGAACGGGGCGCTGAGCAACCGAACGACCGGCATCGACGGGCTGACCGGCTTCAGCCAGCCGCTCGACGTCACCGAGGACCCGGCGACCGGAAACCTGTACGTGACGGAGCTCGGCGCAAACAGGATCACCCTGCTCAGACCGCACGCCTAACCGCTTGGGCGAATTCACCCACTTGGGGTCACGAATACGGCACGCCGTGGTCGATGCGGTATCGAGATGTGCAAAGCTGCGCGCTACATCTCGATCCCCGTCTTCGGAGGCATGCCGTGGCACTACTCCTTTCCATAGTTGCCGCACTGCTCGTGTGCCTGTTCGTGGGCTGGCTGATCCGTAGTCGCGCCCTCGCCGCCAAGAGCTCCGCGCAGTCGACCGCCGCCGGCGCGTCCACTCCCGCCGAACCGGTCACGGACTCCGCGGACGCCGCGGACGCCGCGGACGCCAAGCCCGACGCGGTCACCGAACCCGAGCCCGCTGCAGAGCCCGCGCCCGTCGCAGCCGCCGAGCCGGCTGAGCCCGTCACAGCCGCCGAGCCGGCCGAGCCCGTCGCGGCCGCCGAGCCCGTCGCGGCCGCCGAGCCCGAGGCCGTCACCGAGGCTGAGCCCGTTGTGGAGCCCGTTGTCGCCGCCGAGCCCGTCGCCGTCGCGGCGTCCGAGCCCGTCGCGGTGCCGGAGCCCGAAGCCGCCGCCGTTCTCGTCGCCGAGCCGGAGGTCTCCTCCGGCGTGACGACCGAGGCCGTCACCGAGCGGGTCTCGGCCCCGGACAAGCTGGTCCGCATCGAGGGCATCGGCCCGAAGATCGCGGCCGCCCTGGCCGCCGCCGGCATCACCACCTTCCGCGAGCTTGGCGAGACGGACGTCGAGAGCCTGCGCTCCACGATCAAGTCGGCGGGCCTGCGCTCCGCCCCGAACCTGGCGACGTGGCCGGCGCAGGCCCGCCTGCTCGCCACCCGCGAGCGGAACGGCTTCGCCGGCAACCTGGCCGCGCAACCGGCACCCGTCCTGGTAGAGCCCGCCGTCGTAGAGGCCGAGCCCGTCGCCGCGGAACCGGCAGCCGTCCTCGTAGCGGCCGAGCCCGTCGCCGCAGAGGCCGAGCCCGTCGCCGTCGCGGTGGCAGAGCCCGCCGTCGTGGAGGCCGAGCCCGTCGCCGCAGAGGCCGAGCCCGTCGCCGTCGCCGTGGCAGAGCCCGTCGCCGTGGCGGCCGAGCCCGTCGCCGCAGAGACCGTGCCGGTCGCCGTCGCCGTGGCAGAGCCCGTCGCCGTTGAGCCGGAGCCCGCCGCCGCGGAACCGGCAGCCGTCCTCGTAGCGGCCGAGCCCGTCGCTGCGGAGGCCGAGCCGGCCGTCGTCGCAGAGACCGAGCCCGCGGTCGTGGAGGCCGAGCCGGTCGCCGTCGTGGCCGAGCCCGTGCCTGCGACCATCGACGCGCCGGTCGAGGCGCGGGTGGAGACGGTGCCGGCGCAGCGGACTCCCGAGGCCGCCGTCGCCGCGGCCCCGGACGATCTCACCCGCATCGACGGCATCGGCCCGAAGATGGCGGGCGCGCTGCGGAGCGCCGGAATCACCACCTACGCCAAGCTCGCCGCCAGCGACGAGGCCGCGCTCCGGGCCGCGATCACGGCGGCCGGGATTCGCTCGTCGGCGAGCCTGCCGGCCTGGCCGCAGCGGGCGCAGTTGCTTGCCGACCGGAACCTTCAGGACAGCTGAACCGACCGCACGACGACGCCCGGCCCTCGATCACGAGGGCCGGGCGTCGTCGTTCTGCGGAGTTGGCCGTTCATTTCTGGTAGTAATGGCGGACCTGTCCGGCCCGGCGGTCGTAGTGGATGTGTGACATCCGCGGCCCGGGTCGATTGATCGGCCCGGAGACGCTGCCGGCCTCCCGCGGACCCAGCACCTCCTCGAGGCGCAGCTCGGGCACCATTTTCTCGTGGTTGCGTCCGAGGTCCCAGCTGCAGCCGGTCGTCGCCGGGTCGATGACGACGACCCGGCGACCGCGATGCAACGGGATCAGCGCGGGGCGGCCCTCCACCGAGACCGCCATCCCGTCGCCGTCGGTGAGCTGAAACAGCGCCCTGATCCGATCGGAGGCGTCGAGCGGGCCGGTGGTCGCCGCGGCCACCCAGTCGGGGTCGGGCGCCGGGTTCTCCGCCGGGTCGTGCCGGTTCAGGGTGTCGGCGATCAGGGTGTACAGCTGGAAGTTGTCGCTCACCCCGCTCATGCTCAGCCGGAAGGCCTGCCGCCGGGCACGATGGATCACGATCAGCGGCTCGTCGTCGAGCACGTCGAGCAGCTCGACCAGGCATCTCATGTCGGACCGCAGGGGGTCCAGGCGCCGGGCCAACCGGGTCAGCTCCTCCCGGTGAGCAAGACCGGCGCGCACCTCCCGCCGGGCGAGGAGCCCATTCGCCGAGGCGATCCAGTCGTCGAGCAGGAACCAAGCCCCGGCACCGCCTCCGCCAGCCCCCGCTCCGGCGCCCCACGACGGTGCAGCCACATGGCACCGAGAGCAAGCTGCCCCGCCAACTCCGGCGGCACCATGGCGAACAACGGCACAACCCTGTCCAAAATGTCCACAGTCTCGTTGCCGACCCGCTTTCACAGATCAACAGCCGCGTGCTGAAAGGCCGGCAGGTCCGCCTCCCTCGCCGCGGCCCACAACGCCTCAATCTCATGATCACCAAGCACAGCGGAGATCGTAGGCCCCGAACACCCCGCCGCGCCGCCCACCTCAGCCACCCCGACTCAGACTCCAGAATGGACCGAAGCCCAGATCACCCCGAAGATCGCCGACACATCCCGACACCCAGAATCCCAGCCCACACGCCGCAACCAACGACAGCACCCTCGTGATCCGACGCGACACAGGCAGCCGCACAACTGCGGCCGGCGCCTGCCCGCGCACAGCGTTCCAGCCAACCGATAGCGAGCCTCCAAGAGGCACTACAAATCGCGCGAGGGCCGCTGACCGCAACCGGCGAGGTGCGTCCGCTTGACCCACCACCCACCCCGGCCTGCCCGACCAGCCCTCCTGCCGCGCCCACAACGCGGAAGCCCGACCACCCACCGCAAGGGGACCACCAGGGCAACCATGCACCCAGCGGCGAGCAACCAAGAACCCAGCGCAAGGGGCTCGAACGCAAGGGTGGGGCAAGCAAAATGCCACCCACATACGCGAGCCGACGACCCCATCCACCTGGCGACAGCCCAAGCTTTCCGGGAACGTGGTCATCATGGACGCCGCCTTCGTTCTAGTGCACAGCCCACTGGTCGGCCCCGCCACCTGGAAACCGGTCGCCACCCGGCTGATCGCGCACGGCGCCACCGCCGTGGTGCCCTCGCTGCTGGACGTGCCCTGGGCCGAGCCGCCCTTCTGGCCGCGGATCACCGAGCTGGTAGCCGGCAAGGTGGCCGGGCTGTCCGCCGGACGCCCGGTGGTGCTGGTCGCGCACAGCAACGCCGGGCTGTTCGTTCCCGTCATCGCCGCGGCGCTGACCAGGCCGGTCGCCGGTTGCCTCTTCGTGGACGCGAGGCTGCCCGCGCGGCGCGGATCCACCCCGGTCGGCGCCGCGGACCGGCGGGAGTTCTTGCGGGAGAAGGCCGAGGACGGCCTCCTGCCGCCGTGGACGACCTGGTTCGACGAGTCCGTGGTCGCCCCGATGTTTCCGGACCGGGAGACCCGTGAGGCGGTCGAGGCGGAGCAGCCGAGGCTGCCGCTGAGCTACTACGAGCAGCGGATCCCGGTGCCCGACGGATGGGACGGGCGGCCGTGCGGCTATCTGCTGTTCGGGCCGCCGTACGAGGAGGTGGCGAACGAGGCCGCCGCGCGGGGGTGGGCCGTCGAGCGGATGACCGGCCGGCACCTGCATCAGGTGGTTGACCCGGACGGCGTCGCCGACCGCATCGCCGCGATGGCCGCGACCTGGTCCCCGCCCTCGTCCTGAGCTCGCCGCAAGCCATAGATTGTGAACATGTCTCCCGTTACCCATGAGGTCGTGAACCAGCCGCCCCCACTGGCCGGTCACGATATCGCCGCCGACGCCGCCCTGCTTGAAGGTGTCGCCCGCGAGGGCGCCGGCTGGGCGGCCGACGACCTGCACCGGATCGGCAAGCTGGGCGGGGGGGCGGAGCCGCGGCGCTGGGCCGAGGACGCCAACACCTTCGAGCCGCGCCTGGTCACCCACGATCGTTACGGCCACCGCGTCGACGAGGTCGAGTTCCACCCGGCCTGGCACCGGCTCATGGAGGTCGCCGTGAGCGAGGGCCTCGCCGCGGCGCCGTGGGCGGACCGGCGGACCGGCGCGCATGTCGCCCGCGCCGCCGGCCTGTTCACCTGGAGCCAGGTCGAGGCCGGGCACTCCTGCCCGATCTCGATGACGTACGCGGTCGTCCCGGCCCTGCGCAACGCGCCGGAGCTGGCCGCCGTCTACGAGCCGTTGCTGACCGCCCGCGCCTATGATCCGGGCCTGCGCACGCCCGCGTCCAAGCGCGGCCTGCTGGCGGGCATGGGAATGACGGAGAAGCAGGGCGGCTCCGACGTCCGGGCCAATTCGACCACCGCCACGCCGGCCGGGGACGGCACCTACCGGCTGCGCGGCCACAAGTGGTTCACCAGCGCGCCGATGTGCGACCTGTTCCTGGTGCTGGCGCAGGCGCCGGCCGGGCTGTCCTGCTTCCTGGTGCCCAGGGTGCTGCCCGACGGGGAGCGTAATCCGTTCCGCATCCAGCGGCTCAAGGACAAGCTCGGCAACCGTAGCAACGCCAGCAGCGAGCCGGAGTTCGACGATACCGTCGGCTGGCTGGTCGGCGACGAGGGCCAGGGCGTGCGGACGATCATCGAGATGGTCGCGATGACCCGGCTGGACTGCGTGACGGGTTCGGCCTCCGGGATGCGCGGCGCGCTGGTGCAGGCGGTGCATCACGCCCGGCACCGGTCGGCCTTCGGCGGCCCGCTGATCGGCAAGCCGCTGATGCGCAACGTCCTGGCCGACCTGGCCGTGGAGTCCGAGGCGGCGACGGCGCTGGCGCTGCGCCTCGCGGGCGCCGTCGACCGGGGGGTGCGCGGCGACGCCCAGGAGCGCGCGTTCAGCCGCCTGGCGATCGCGGTCGGCAAGTTCTGGGTGTGCAAGCGCCAACCGGCGGTGGTCGGCGAGGCCCTGGAGTGTCTCGGCGGCAACGGCTACGTGGAGGAGTCGGGCCTGCCGAGGCTCTACCGCGACGCGCCGCTGAACTCGATCTGGGAGGGCTCGGGGAACGTGCAGGCCCTTGACGTGCTGCGCGCGATGCGCCGCGACCCGGGCAGCCTGGACGCGTTCCGGGCCGAGGTGGCCGGTGCCGCCGGCGCGGACGGGCGGCTGGACGCGGCCGCGGCGCGGCTGACCGCGCTGCTCGGCGACGGCGACGACCTGGAGACCGACGCCCGGCGCGTCGTGGAGCGGATGGCCCTGGTGCTGCAGGGCTCGCTGCTGGTCCGGCACGCCCCGGCCGCGGTGGCGGACGCGTTCTGCGCGAGCCGGCTCGGCGGCGACTGGGGGCACACCTTTGGCACGCTGCCCCGCGGGGTGGACACGACCGCGATCGTGGAGCGGGCGATGCCCGCCTAGCGCTCAGGTGACCTGGGTCACCTCCGTGACGGGCATCGCCTCGGCGGCGGAACTCTCAATTGAGTCCGCCGCCGGTCGATGGCCTTCCGTGAGGCAGAACAGGTTCTGGTGGATCTGGCTGGCGGCGGGCACGGCGCTGACGGCCGGCTTCTTCCTGCTGCCCGCGGACGGCCTCGCCTCGAACCTGCTGTACAACGTGATCGGCGCCCTGTCCAGCGTCATGATCCTGATCGGGGTGCGGCTGCACCACCCGGAGCGCCGGGCCATGTGGTACTGGTTCGCCGCCGGGCAGATCACCTGGGTCCTGGGGGACCTGACCTGGGAATACTACGTCTTCGTTCTGCACGAGGAGCCGTACCCGTCGTTCGCCGACGTCTTCTACCTCGCCGCGTACCCGATGCTCATGATCGGCCTGTTCCAGCTGGTGCGGGGGCGCGCCGGACGGGATCTCGCCGGCCTGGTCGACGCGGCGATCGTCGGGACCGGGCTCGCCCTGGTGTTCTGGGTGTTCGTCATGCACCCGCTCGCGCTCGGCTCGGGCGCCTCGCCGCTCGAGCGAACCGTCGGGGTGGCCTATCCCGCGATCGACGTCCTGCTGCTGGCGATGCTGGCCCGGCTGTACGCCTCCGCTCAGCAGCGCACGCCGAGCGTCCATCTGCTGGGCGTGGCCGGCGTGTTCCTGCTCGTCGGCGACGTGGGCTATGCGCTCATCTCGCTCTATTCCGAGAACAACGACAGCAGCCTGCTCAACGCCGGATTCCTGCTCTCGTACGTGGCGTGGGGCGCCGCCGGCCTGCATCCGTCGATGCGGTCGGCCGGGGCACAGACGCTCGGTTCGGGTCACTACCGGGTCGGCCGGTCGCGCCTGGCCACGCTGGCGGTCTCGTCGCTGCTGGCGCCCGCCCTGCTGTTCGTGCCCGAGGTCGGCGGTGACACCCTGGACCGCCTGGTGATCGGGGCCGCCGCGGCCGCGCTCTTCCTGCTCGTCGTGTTCCGGATGAGCGGTTTCGTCTCCCAGGTGCAGCGGCAGGCGGCCCAGCTCGAGGACCTCGCCATGGAGGACGACCTGACCGGCCTCGCCAACCGGCGGCGCCTGGAGCAGGCGCTGCGCTCGGCGCTGGCCGAGGGGCCGGTGCAGGTCGCGCTGCTCGATCTCGACGACTTCAAGGGTGTCAACGACCGGCTCGGCCACGCCGTCGGCGACCAGCTTCTCACGGTCCTCGCCGGGCGCCTGGTCACGGCGATGCACTCAGACGCGCTGGTGGCGCGGATGGGCGGCGACGAGTTCGCCATCATGATGCCGGGCGCGACGGACGCGGCGGCCGACCTCACGGTCTCCCGGCTGTCCGAGACGTTGCGCACCCCGATCCGGGTGGAGGACCACGAGCTGCTGGTCAACGCCAGCATCGGGGTCACCGACGGCACCGGAACCAGCAACCCGTTCGAGGTGCTGCGCCGCGCCGACGTGGCGATGTATGCGGCGAAGAAGTCCGGCAACGCCTTCTGCCGCCACGTGGCGGATCTCGACCAGGAGGCGGACGAGCAGGCGCGCCTCGGCGCGGAGCTGCGCGAGGCGCTCGACGCCGGCCAGTTCCTGATGGTCTACCAGCCGATCGTCGAGCTGCCGCACGGCGGGATCCGCGGGGTGGAGGCCCTGGTCCGCTGGGAGCATCCCACCCGTGGGACGGTCCCGCCGGACCGGTTCATCCCGGCGGCCGAGCGCAACGGGCTCATCGTCGAGCTCGGCGAGTGGATCCTGCGCACGGCGTGCGCGCAGGGCGTCGCCTGGATGGCCGAGCTCGGCGAGCGCGCGCCGCACAAGATCAGCGTCAACGTCTCGGCCCGCCAGCTCGCCCAGCCGGGCTTCTCGGGCGTCGTAGCGGCGACGCTCGCGCAGACCGGGCTGCCCGCCGAGCGGCTCACCGTCGAGGTGACCGAGACGGCGGTCTTCGGCGGCAGCCACGCGGTGCAGGCGCTCGAGGAGCTGAGCGCGCTCGGCGTCTCGATCGCGCTTGACGACTTCGGCACCGGCCACTCGTCGCTCGGCCTGCTGCAGACGGTGCCCGTCGACATCCTCAAGGTCGACAAGTCGTTCGTCGACAACATCACCATGGCCGGCCGGCACGCCGTCATCGCCACCGCCCTGATCCAGGTCAGCACCGGCCTGGGCCTGACGGCCGTCGCCGAGGGCGTCGAGACCGCGGAGCAGGCCGCCGAGCTGCACCGCCTCGGCTACCGGCTGGCGCAGGGTTATCACTTCGGCAGGCCGTCCGCGGCCCCGGACTTCACCGCGAGTTCGGTAAGCGCGGCCCGTCAGTAGACCTCGATCTTCCCCGTCGGGCGTGGGCTGTAGCTGTCGTTGAAGAAGTACTCCCCCTTGCGCTCGAAGGTGTAGTCGAACGACTCGCCCGGCCGGAGGCGGACGTCGAAGAGGCCCTCGAAGAACTGCGTCGCGCCGTGCACCTGGATGTTGTCCGCCGGGTTCACGAACGTCACGGTGGCGCCGGCCGGCACCCGCAGGTGCGTCGGCGCCATCGCGTTGACCGCGGTCGACTCCGTGGCGCCGACCGTGCCGGTCGCCGGGTCGTAGGTGCGGGCCAGCACCACGGTGTTGGCGACCGCCTGCCCCTCGACCGGCGGGCCGGACACCGGCCGGCGGATCACCGGCGGCGCCGGGGTGGGCGCCGGCGGCACCCTCCCGCCGATCTTGAAGGCCCACAGGTAGTCGCCGCGCGGCGCCGAGTCCCCGTACGGGATGCCGGTGCCGCCGGCGTAGACCGCCAGGTACTGCACCCCGTCGACCTCGTACATGATCGGGCTGCTGCTGATCGCCGCGCCGGTCTGGAAGCGCCAGAGCTCGCGGCCGGTGTTCGCGTCCAGGCAGAGCAGGTTGCCGTCGGGCCGGCCGATGTAGATCAGGTCGCCGGCGGTGCTCAGCACGCCGTTGCCGTGGCCGAGCGAGTACGGCATCCGCCGCTTCCAGCGCACCTCGTTCGTGCTCGGGTCGACCGCCACCACGCCGCCGGTCTGGTATTCGCCCGGCGGGCGCAGGCCGTTGCTAGTCTCCGTCAGCGAGTGTGCCGCGGCGACGTAGCCGAAGCCCGTGTACATCAGCCCGGTGCTGTGGCTGTAGGACTGGTGGCTCCAGTCCGCGCCGCCGCCGTGCCCGGGTATGGACAGCACGGGCACGTCCCAGTGCGGGTCGTACAGCGCGCCCTGCACGTAGTTCGGCACGGCGCGGTTGGGGTCGCCCGGCACCGAGGTGCCCAGCGGCTGGTCGACAACGCGGGTCTCGGTCCACGGGCCCTGGCGCGGGAACGGCTGCGTCGGCCAGGTCTTCTGGCGTGGCTCCTGCGGCACCGGCACCTCGTCGATGCCCAGCGGCGCGGATCCGTCCGTGCGGTCGAGGATGAAGTACATGCCCGACTTGCTGCCGTACACGACGATCTTGCGCATCCGCCGGCGGATGCGGACGTCGGCCAGGACCGGCGCCATCACGTTGTCCATGTCCCAGATGCCGTGGTGTATCGACTGGAAGTGCCAGCGGTAGCGCCCGGTCTTGATCTCCATCGCGACGATCGAGCTGGAGAACAGGTTCTGCCCGCCGCGGCCGGAGCCGTCCTGCGACGAATTGTTGCCGCGGGCGTTGCCGAACGTCCAGTAGACGAGGCCGAGCTCGGGGTCCAGGGCCGGGTGCATCCACGGCGTGGCGCCGCCGGTCTGCCAGGAGTCGCCCTCCCAGGTGTCGTTTCCGAACTCGCCCGGGCCCGGGGTGCCCCAGAAGTTCCAGACCAGCGAGCCGTCCGCGGCGCTGAGCGCGAGCGCGGCGGCCCGCACGCTGTCGTGGGTGCCGACGTGCAGGAGACCGTCGTGGTAGGTGATCGCGACCTTCTCCATGTTGCCGTAGCCGGTGATCTGCCGTTCCCAGGCCACCGCCCCCGTCGCCCGGTCCAGCGCGATGATCCAGTTGCCCCGGCCGTGGGTGAACACCAGGCCCGGCCCGACGGCGACGCCGCGGCGGGTGACGGCGCCCCGGGTCTGCTCGTACTTCCATTTCGTCTCGCCGGTGCGGCCGTCGACGGCGAAGACGTTGCCCAGCGCCGATTCGAGGTAGAGGATGCCGTCGACCGCGACCGCGGTGCTCTGGTTGTTGCCGGTGGTCAGGCCGCCCTCGATGCGGTTGACCCAGGCCGCGCCGAGCCGCCGGACGTTGCCGTGGTGGATGCCGCCCAGGGCCGAGTAGTTCTGGTTGCCGTAGTTGCCGCCCACCTTCGGGAAGTCTCTTCCGCCCGGCGTGACGCACGAAACGGCGGGTGCCGCGTCCGCGCCGGCGGCGGGTAGCTGGGTGAGCGCCGTGGCGGCGGCCGTGACGGCGACTCCCTTGAGGATGTCTCTGCGGGGGACCTCCATCGATGTTCCCTTCTCGAGGCTGGTCCACTAGGCGGACCATCGATCCGCCTGGGAGTCCTCAATATAGGCACACGGCTATGCCTAGGGGAACAACACGATCTCAGCGCGGGCCGAGCAGTTCGCCGATGCTCGCCTTCAGGTCGTCCTGGCTGATCGGCACGACCATCCCGCCGGTGCGGGCGTCCTGCATCGCCTTGGCCAGCTGCACCCGGCGCAGCGCCTCCTTGATGTCCGCGCCGGTCATGCCGTGGCTCAGCCGGCCCAGCTCGGCCACGTCGATGCCGTCCGCGAACATCGTGAAGCCCGGCTCCTCGTGCACCGCGACGAGCCGCGCGATCATCTTGCGGAAGATCTCCGCCCGGCTCACCTCGTCCGGCTTCGGCACCGAGATCTTGACGTCGAAGCGGCCCGAGCGGATCAGCGAGTCGTCGACCCGGTGCGGGAAGTTCGTCGTCGCCACCACGATGACGTTCGGGTTCGCCTCGATCAGGTCGTTCATCTCCTGCTTGAAGATGCCCGCCACCGCGTTGATCGCCTGGCTCGCCGCGTCGCCGCCCGATCCCGCGTAGCTGATGATCGAGTCGAACTCGTCGAAGAGGATCAGCGTCGGCACCCGGTATCGCCGGGCCTCGCGAAAGATCTGCTTGATGTTGCGCTCGGAGCCGCCCAGCCACTTGTCGAGGATCTCGGGCGTGCGGATCTCCCGGAAATCGGCGCCGATCTCGTTGGCGAGCGCGCGCGACAGCATGGTCTTGCCGGTGCCCGGCGGGCCGTACATGAGCAGGCCCTGCGGCCGGCGGGCGCCCCACCGGGCCATCGCCTCCGGGTGCCGGAACGACACCGCGATCTGCCGCAGCTGCGCGACCAGGTCAGCCAGCCCGCCGACGTCGTCGAGCGTGACCGTCCGGGTGGTGGTCGCGACCTTGGGAATGTTCTCCCGGCTGACCAGGTAGTGCCGGCCGGCCAGCGGCCGCTCCCCCGCCTCGGGGCCGAGCAGGTCGGCCACGGCCTGCAGCATCAGCCTGACCATCGCCTCGAGATGCTCGGGCCGCACCTCGTCGCGGGCGACCTCCGCGCGCAGCCGCACCACGCCGTCGCGATAGTCGACCGTCGCCTGCATCCCGGCGGCGGCGTCGGCCAGGACCGCGGCCCGCTCACGCTCGGCGGCGGGCCCGGCCGGACGATCAACACCGAGCCTCCGGTACGCCGCGACGGCCGCACCCACCCCGTCCACGATTCGGGTGGTGACCACGTCGCCGGCGGCGATCCGCTTCGCCAGGAGCAGGCCGACCGGGTCGTTGCCCAGCACCATGGCCCGGATGCGCTCCCTGCTCGGCTCGTCGCCGCCGGCGCGGATCTCCGCGACGAACACGTGCACCGGCCCGGAGCCGGTGTCGGCGCTGGTCACGGTCAGCTCGGCACCGCTGATCGGTGCCGGGAACTCCGCCCGGTGCAGCAACTCGACCGGGTTGACCCGCGCGGCGGCGAGAATGGTGACGGCGTCGACGATCTCGACCGTGGCACCCGCATATTCGAAGGACATGGCGGCCCCCTCCCGAATCAAGAGTGACACGCCGCATCGAGGTGGACACGGCGGCGGCGCGGTGAAAGCCGCGCCGC
>NZ_JBEZXZ010000220.1:0-14243 GCF_040638275.1 Actinoplanes sp. NPDC026623
ACCGCACCAACACCCAAAACCTGACCACCGCGGCACCCTGGACCTCGCCCTGGCTACCCGAGGGTTACGGGAAGGAGTTCTCGCCAGGGGCTTAGTCATCGTCGGAGACCCCGCCGGATTCGTTGACGACGTGTGGGCGCAGCGAGAGCCCGACCGCTGGGTGGCGCCAGGAGCGTAGTGCGTCGGTGGGGATAGCGCGTTATTGTGTAAGGCCGAAATGATCGGCGTAGGTGAGCTACTGCGGCGGGCGGTAGGAGTGTGCTTCTCATGGGCTGTCAAGTGGCCTACGTTGCGACCTCGGCCGAGCGCCTATTGCCATTCGGTGCTCGAGGTTTCGGGGTTAGCCGTGAATCATCGCGCACGGCGCGATGTCAATGTCCCCTGGTTGCCGCCGGCAAATGGCCTTGGAGTGACTGGCACGTTGCGCACTTGATTTTCTGTGGTCACACGGCTGGTCACAGCGGAGATCAACTTCTCCAGGATTGGACGAAATCGGGCGGCACGACAGTGTCGTTCTGTCCGCTTCTGCGCATGAATTAACACATGCTGGCAGTACTTAACCGAATTGTAATGCCTGGGGGTCAAGGGGTCGCAGGTTCAAATCCTGTCAGCCCGACCAGCATTTGAAGGCCGTTGACGAGGACGAAAGTCCTGGTCAGCGGTCTTTTTTATGGATGGACATCGTTCGGCCAAGATCACAATAGTGGATCTTGTGGTCACAGGCGTGGTCACTGTCATTGCGTGCGTGGTCACAGAGGAGGCCTCGGAAGTGGACATAGCGCCCCTCGATTGTGGGTCTTATGCCCCATATTTGAGCTTCGCGTCGACCGCACTTGACCGTTTCGTGCGGTGGAGGATAAGCGTCTGCTGCCCATAGGTGTCGGTCAGTGCGGGCCGTGCGCGGCGAACAATCCGAGACTTCGGCGAAGGCGGACGGTTTCGACGTCCTGCACGCACGGGGTCGGTGGGTATCTCGACGAATGGCGTGGCGCGTTGTCGGTGGCACGGCACCGCGTTGTCCTTGTGGCCAAACTGGCCACGCGCGTCCGGGTTACGCGATGATTATGAGCTGTTCAGGGGGACGTCCGGCCGCGTGTCGGCATCCGCGAAGGTGAACAGGGTCGACCGCGCCCGGTACCCGGTGCATCATCGGCTGGTGGAGCGCGCGCGGGCGGTGGCGTTGACCGAGGAAGTGTTGACCCGGTTGGTCGAGTCGCAGGACGAGTGGCCGTTGAGTCTGCTGTCCGAGGTGTACGTGTACGGCTGGTTCGCCAGGGGAGCCTGCAACCCGCGGACGTTGATCTCGACGTGGAGTTCGACGAACCCGACGAGCGTTGGATTCCACAGTGATCGGTTCGCTGAGCAACGGGCGTGACCCGCGAGTGGAGTTCCGGAAACGATTCGGAGGCCGCAAGCGTGGCGTCGAGTTCGCGTTCAACAACCGCGCGGACGCGGACTACGACATGACACTGCTGTGGCAGCGCGGCGAGGACCTGGAGAGCGGGCTGGCCCGCGTCCGGGCCATCAAAGCTGATCCGTCGGCAGGCCGGGCACGGCGGGGCGCGATGCTGCCGCAGTTCGAGGGACTGGACCGCTGGCTGCCGCGCCCTTACCGGGAAACGTTGAGCGCAACGATCAGCAGCGGGCTGATCACGCTGGAACGTCTGGTCCTGCCAGACGTTGACGTCGACCACCCCCTCGCCCGCGAGCACCTGCGCCGCCGGTGGAAGCCGGAAAGCCCGTTGTATCGATCGCGGCGCCACTCAGGCGTGGAGGTCGCGTCGGCGGTACCTGGCGGTCCCGGCAACGACGGTGATTGCTGCCGTCCCGGTCATGATCGCTGCGGCGTGCCAGTTCGGTGTGGTGGCTGGTACTGCGGCCAGGTGGGCGAAGGGTGACAGGCTGCGGATCCAGGCGGGTGCGTGAATGCTGTCGGCGATGACGAGCCAGAGGAAACCGCCGGCGCCCGGGAGTGCGCCGATTGCGGCGATGGCGCGGGGTGCCCAGCCGAGCGCGAGAGCCGCCGCACCGAGGCTGAGCAGCACGATCGGTGTGACGTTGAGGGCGCCGGCGAGGGCGTCGTTGAGGCTGAGGCCCGCGTCGACTGTGGCCGTGCCGGTCCAGACGGCGAGGCCGGCCACGGTGATCAGGATCAGCGCGGCGCCGGTGGCGACGGCTGCTTCAGCGGCCAGCAGTTTCGTCCGGGTGACGGGCGTGGCGAGGAGCAGGGTCAGCCGTCGGTGGTGCTCGTCCGCGGCGAGGGCGGCGAGTCGTGTGGCGACGAAGACCCCGACCGGTATGGCAAGCAACGCGAACAGGGTGGCCGTGTAGCCCTCGACCGAGCCGAGCGTGAAGCCGGCCTGGGCTGCCATCTGGGCGAATTGCGGGTTGGCGGTGAGGAAGTCGGTCATCGAGCGGGCGATCAGCCCGATGAGCAGGAAGTACGCGGCTGTACCGGCTGCCCATCCGGCGAGCGGGCGTAGGGTGCGGCCGATCGCGAAAGCGGCGATGGAGCCGAGGAGTGTTGTTCGTGCCGGTCGGGCGCCGGCCGCGGCGATGACCGCGCCGCCGAGGTCGCGGCGGGCCGCGAGCCGGGCGGTGAGGGCCAGCGCCAGCACGGCGGCGCACGCGAGTACGGACAGCGGCAGCCCATGGTCGGTGTCGAACGGGCGGGTCAGGGCCACGAGCCCGAACGGGGTGAGTCAGCGCATCCAGGCCAGAGTGGTGACGCCGTCGCCGACCATGCGGGCGAGCAGGCCCAGGAGCACGATGGCGGCCGCGGCGCCGTTGGCCGCCGAGCGGCTGCCGAACAGCTGTGCGGTGAGTCCGCCGACGGCGACGAAGAAGAACCCGACGCCGGCCAGGCCGGCGCCGTGCAGCAGGGAGCCGGTGACGCCCGCGCCGGCGGCGATCATCGCGGCCGCGGTGGCGGCGCCGGCGGCGAGGGGGACGACCGCGAGGACGCCGAGGTGGCCGCGGACCGCGTCGGGCAGGGTGGTGCGGCCGGACAGCAGCAGGTACCACCGTCCGGCGTCCTCCTCGCCGCGGGTGATTCTGGTGGCGGCCAGGCTCGACCACACGGCGAGGAGGACGGTCAGGAAGGCGCCGGTGCGCCATACCGTGAATCCGCCCGGGTCGTCGAGCGCGCCGGGCTCGCCGAACAGGGTGCGGATTGCGGGGTTGCGGGCCAGGGTCTCGAGCGCGGCGGGATCGAGGGCCTGGCTGTGGTACATGGTCACGACCAGCGCGGACATGCCGGCACAGAGCGCGGTGACGACCAGGGCGCCGCGGTAGATCTGCCGGGCCGCGAGGGCTGCCACGACACGGCTGGAACGTGCCCGCGTGGTGCCGGTGGCGGCTGAGGTGGTTGCCGTCGCGGTGCTCATCGGGCGTCCTGGCCGTAGTAGGCGAGGAAAATCTCCTCCAGGCTCGGCTCGCGCACCGCGATGGTCGCGACGTCGGCGTCGGCCAGGGCGCGCAGCGCCGCCACCGGTGAGCCGTCCAGGGTGAACCGCACGGCCGCGACGCCGTCGTGGTGCAGGCCGTCGATGCCAGGCACGCCGGTGAGGTCCGGTGGCGTGCCGGTGAAGGTGGCGGCCACCTCGGTGCGGTGCAGCCGGCGTAGGGCCGCGACGGAGGCCACCTCGGCCAGCTGGCCGGCGCGCAGGATGGCGACCCGGTCGCAGACGGCTTCGACCTCGGCGAGCTGGTGCGAGCTGAGGAACACCGTCTGCCCGTTGGCGCGGGCGGCCGTGACGGCGCGGCGGAACTCGAGTTCCATCAGCGGGTCCAGGCCGCTGGTCGGCTCGTCGAGCACCAGCAGCGGCGCGCGGGTGGCGAACGCGGCGATCAGGGCTACCTTCTGCCGGTTGCCGGTGGAGTAGGTCCCGGCCGGCTTGGTGACGTCGAGGGCGAACCGCTCGATGAGCTCGTCGCGGTAGGCGGTGTCGACGCCGGGGCCGATGCGTGCGAGCAGGTCGAGGACCTCGGCGCCGGTCATCCGGGGCCACAGCGCCACGTCCGCGGGCACGTGCGCGATCAGACGGTGCGCGGCGGCGATGTCCGCGGCGTCGATGTCGAAGATCCACGCCCGGCCGGAGGTGGGCCGGGCCAGGCCGAGCAGCAGCCGGATCGTGGTCGACTTCCCGGCGCCGTTGGGGCCGAGGAACCCGAACACCTCGCCCGCGGCGACCTGCAGGGTGAGGTCGTCGACGGCGAGCAGGCCCCCGTACCGCTTCGACAGATGTTGCGTGCGCAGGGCAGCTACGCCCATCGGAGCCTCCAGAATGCCGGCAGCACGATATGACTGCCGACCAGACTTCCCGGCGCACCTGCTGTGACCGTACTCCCGGCAGTCACGGCACGGAAGTCACCGGCGCCTTCGTTCGCCGAAAGGGCGGACTGCGGCGAGGGCTGGTCAGCGGTCGCGGTCGGTCTCGTACACGTCCGGGATACCGTCGCGGTCGGCATCGACGTTCTCGGCGGCGTGGATTTGCCGGTACACCCGGTTGCGTAGCCGCAGGACGACGCCGGCGATCAGAACGGCGATCACCGAGCCGGTCAGCACGGCGACCTTGACATGTTCCTCACGGGAGTTGCCAGCGCCGAAGGCGAGCTCGCCGATCAGCAGGGAGACGGTGAACCCGAGGCCGCCGAGCATGGCCAGTCCGACGACATCTGTCCAGCTCAGGCCCTCGTCGAGGCTGGCGCGGGTGAATCGCGCGACCAGCCAGGTGGCGGCGGTGATACCGATCGTCTTGCCGATCACGAGGCCGGCCATGATGCCGACCGCTACGGGGTCGGTCAGTGCGGTGCGCAGGCCGCTGAGGCCGCCGATGGCCACCCCTGCCGACAGCAGCGCGAACACCGGCACCGCGAACCCTGCCGACAGCGGCCGGAACCGGTGCTCGAAGTGCTCAGCCAATCCCGGGCCGGCGTCGGGGCCGCCGGCCTTCTCGCTGCGCAGGACTGGCACGGTGAAGGCGAGGAGCACCCCCGCGACGGTGGCGTGCACCCCCGACTGGTGCATCAGCGTCCACGTTGCTGCGGCCAACGGCAGCAGTAACCACCACGAACGGACCCGTCGCTGCACCAGCACACCGAATATCGCCAGTGGAACCAGCGCTCCCAGCAGCGGCAGCACCGACAAGTGTCCGGTGTAGAACACGGCGATGATCGCGATGGCGAGCAGATCGTCGACTACGGCCAGCGTCAGCAGGAAGGTCCGTAAGGCAACCGGCAGATACCGGCCGACGACCGCGAGCACGGCCAGGGCGAACGCGATGTCGGTCGCTGTCGGGATCGCCCAGCCACGCAGCGCGCCTTCGCCGGTACGCAGGTTGAGCACCGTGTAGATCAACGCCGGGACGATGACACCGCCGACAGCGGCGGCCACCGGGACCGCAGCGCGGCGCGGATCACGCAGGTCCCCGGCGACGAACTCGCGTTTGAGCTCCAGTCCGGCGACGAAGAAGAAGATCGCTAACAGGCCGTCAGCGGCCCAGGTCGCCACACTCAAGTCGAGGTGCCAGGCCGCCGGCCCGATCTTCCAGTCGCGCAGCGCCTCGTACGCCGGCGCCCACGGCGAGTTCGCCCACACCATCGCCAGCAGCGCCGCGGCCAACAACAGCGCCCCGCCGATGGTCTCCTGCCGCAACACTGCGGCGATGCGGCGCGTCTCCAACCATGAGCCACGGCGGAACAGGGATGTGCGGAAGTCGTTGCTCACTGGTGCTGCTCACTCTCAGGGGGTCGGGCCAGCCACTGCCGACCAGACTTCCCGGCGCACCTGAGCTCAGCCTAGCCGAGCACGATGTCCGTGCGGCTTGCCCACGTGGGGAACTACCGGCGACGGCTGAGTGGTCAGCGCGTAGCACCAACGGCATGGTCATGTTCGACCTGACCTCGCTGTACGGGGGCGACGTGAGTCCAGAGCAACGGATGAGCCTCCGCCGCTGCGCCGCAGGTTTCGGCGTTCGCCGAGAGCTGGCAGGCGCAGCTGTTCTCGGCCTGATCGCCGAGCCCGTCGTGATCACCATCGCGGTGGCCGGCCTGACCGGCGTCCGGTTCCCCCGCGGGTTCATGTTCGCCGCCCAGATCGTCTACACCCTCGGCGTCATCTTCGCCTACTGGCTGTTCTACGCGGCCATGTTCGACATCGGTGCGCTGTGCCCGTGGTGTCTGCTGGTCACGCTCTCCACCACGCTGGTCTTCGCCACCCTCACCCACGTGAACGTCCGCGAGGACAACCTGTTCCTGCCGGCGCGGATCCAGCGGGCCGCCGCCCGCTTCATCGACGCCGATCTCGACGTCCTCGTCGTGACGATCTGGGTGCTCAGTATCGTCCTGACCGTCACGACGAGGTACGGCAGCGCCCTGTTCGGCTGAGGCCAGGCATCGGTCGGAATGCCGGGTCCGGTTCGTTGTCGTACCCACACCGACCTGTCCGGCGAACTGCCCGCCCGGCGCGGGTCATGGGTGGGTGGGAGCTGCGGTGGTGTAGCGGTCGGTGTCGTAGGTGTCGGCGCGACCGGTGGAGCAGAAGTGGAACGTTCCTGCCACAGTGTCGCGGTGGGCCGCGGCGGTGTCTGGTTCGACGGACATGCCGGCGGCGCCGACGAGGATCTGGTGGCCATCGACGGTGGCCCGCACGCCTTTGCCGGTGGTCGAGTCGAACCTGGTCGCCGCCGGCAGGGTCAGGCCGCGCTCGTGGGCGCCGGCGAGGATCGCCGCGGCGAGTGGGTGCTCGCTGTCGGTCTCGGCGGCGGCGACCAGGGCCAGTGGTGGCGTCAACGGTGCGGCACACGTAGACCTGCTAGCAGATGCCGGTGCTGCGGTCGGGCAGCAGCACCGTGACGGCGGTGCCCGTAGGCGGGTGGGTGCAGGTGGGCGCCGTGGGGCCGTCGCCTCTCATCGGGTGGTGTGCTGTGTCTTCGAGCAGATCAGCAACTGTCCGCCGTAGCCGCGCACGATGGTGTCGACCAGGGCAAGGCCGAGGCCGGCGCCGGGGGTGGTGCGGGCGGTGTCGGCGCGGGTGAAGCGTTCAGTGGCGTACGGCAGGAAGCCGGGGTCGATGCCGGGTCCGTCGTCGTGCACGACGACGCGGACCGCACCATCGACGGTGTCGACGCGCACGGTGATCGGGCCGCCGCCGTGCCGGACCGCGTTGTCGAGCAGGTTGGTCAGGATCTGTCCGAGCGCGGCGGCGTTGCCGTGGACCAGCAGGCCGGGTGCGACCTGCAGGTGCAGCGGCCGGTCGGTGGTGGGGCGGTATCGGTTGGTCAGTGTGGTGAGCAGTTCGGTGACGTCGATGCTGGTGTCCGCGCGGCGGGCCGGGTCTGCGGGGGTGCCAGCCCGCAGCAGGGTGTCGGCGAGGTTGATGAGGTCCTGGGTGTCGGCGGCGGCGCGCCGCACGACCTCTTCGAGTTCGGTGGTGCTGCGGGTGCGGCGCAGCGCCAGTTCCAGTTCGGCCGACAGCAGGGTCAGCGGGTTGCGCAGTTCGTGGCTGGCGTCGGCCACGAAGCGGCGTTCGCGTTCCAGCGCGGTCTCGAGTGCGGTGAGCATGTCGTTGAGGGTCCGGCCGAGGCGGGCGACCTCGTCGTGGGATTCGGGTGGAACGGGTAGGCGCACGCCGGTCGCGCCGCCGGCGATCTGCGCGGCTTGGGTGCGGTACCGCTCGACGGGTACGAGCGCGGCGCGGGCGAGGCGGTAGCCGACGAGGGATGCGACGGTGAGGGCGGCGAGTTGTGCCAGGGCGAGTTGGCCGATCAGTTCCCGCAGGGCCTCGTCGCGTTGGTCACGGCGGACGGCGACGAGCGCGACCGCGGGCCCGGTCGCCGGTGCGGCGCCCGGGTGCAGGGGCACGGCGAGGATCCGCAGCGGCCGGTCACTGATCGGCAGCAGTGCTCCGCGGTCCTCGTGTAAGGGCGCCCGCAGCGCGGTGCGGAGTTCACCCGGTCGCAGCAGGGACGTTCCGGACAGCCCGGGTGCTGAGGCGAGTACCCGGTTGCCGGTGTCGAGGAGCTGGTAGTACTGGCCGTGCGGCAGCAAGGGGTCCCCGTGAAGGTCGGCCGAGGTGGTGGCCCCGGCACGTAGCTGGGCGGCCTGGGCGGCGAGGTCTTGGTTCAGGCTCAGGTCAAGGGCGTACTGCACCCGCAGGTAGACGAAGGCCCCGGCGGCGGTGAGCACCAGCAGCATCGCGGCGGCGAATCCGGCTACCAGCCGGATCCGCAGTGGTAGACGTCCCCACACGGCGGTGACCCGACGCCGTAGGGCGGTGAGGGTGGGCATGTCAGCCGCCGCCGGGGTCGAGTCGGTATCCGGTGCCCAGGGAACTGGTGCAGCACCTCGCCCAGCTGCTCGCCGCGGAATGTGGTCGTTCAAGATCAGGTGACGGGTTAGTTCGGGTTCCGGCTGGAGATGGCCGCGACCACGGCGGGATCCGGATGCAGGTGCGACGTACCGGCTTCGTTACGGAGAAGGCCGCGAAGACCGAGTACGGCCGGTTCTGCCGGCAACGGGACGCGCGGCAGCCGAAACCACGGCTGAGCGACACGGTTCAGGACATCTGCGAGGGCTGGTTGCTTGCCCGCGAGCAGGAACTTGAGCCCAACACGATGTACAACTACACGTTGTCTGAATAGCCGAGGCTGGGCGCGCCAACGCCTGCCCGAGATCATGGCACCGTTCGGCACGGAAATCCGCTGACTTCCATCGCCCGCCACCGCCGCGACGCTGCAGCGCTCGGCAGCCGCCCGATCGGGCGGTTGCTGTGGCACACCTGCTCCCAGACCAGACTGTCAGCTGGCGTCAACGCGTTCACCAACGCCTGGTTCGTCGGCCGCGGCGTCGGCACGGACGCGATGAGCGCCGTCAACCTGGACACCCCGTCCTGTTCGTACGATCGCAGCTGGCCGCCGCAGCGAGACAAATCGAATCTGCTCTGCGGGCTTGACTATGACGCCGCGTCAACCCTCCATGCTGGCCGTCATGAGCATCCCCCCGGCAACCAATCAGGCCCAGGGACCTGCGATCCGCGTGCAGGGCCTGGAGAAGTCGTACAAGGAGCTGCGGGTGCTGCGCGGCGTGGACCTCGACGTGGCGCGGGGCAGTATCTTCGCCCTGCTCGGCTCGAACGGCGCGGGCAAGACCACGGTGGTGAAGATCCTGTCCACCCTGCTCAAGGCCGATGCAGGGACTGCCGGCGTCAACGGCTTCGATGTCGCGACGCAGGCCGCAGACGTGCGCGAGTCCATCAGTCTCACCGGGCAGTTCGCGGCGGTCGACGAGATCCTCAGCGGGCGGGAGAACCTCGTCCTGGTCGCCAGGCTGAGGCACCTCAAGAACCCGGGCGCGATCGCGGACGACCTGCTGAGGCGCTTCTCCCTGACCGAGGCGGGCGGCCGGAGGGCGGCCACGTACTCCGGCGGCATGCGCCGTCGACTGGACATCGCGATGAGTCTCATCGGGAATCCGCCGGTCATCTTCCTCGACGAGCCGACGACCGGGCTGGACCCGGAGGCGCGCATCGAGGTGTGGCAGGCCGTCAGGGAGCTCGCCGAGGGCGGCACGACCGTGCTGCTCACCACTCAGCACCTGGACGAGGCGGAACAGCTCGCCGACCGGATCGCGATCCTGCACCACGGCCGGATCATCGTCAACGGCACCCTGGCCGAGCTCAAACGGCTGCTGCCGCCCGCCAAGGTCGAATACGTCGAGAAGCAGCCCTCCCTCGAAGACGTCTTCCTCGCGGTCGTCGGCGGCGCCGGCGAAGACGACCAGGACGCTGACAAGGGCAGCCAAGACCGCAGCACCACGTCGAACAAGAAGTAGGGGAAACAGCAATGGCCACGCACTTTCTGGGCGACACCGCCGTCCTCACCGGGCGGACCCTGCGTCACGTCACCCGCAGCCTGGACACCATCATCACGACCGCGGTCACACCGATCGCCATGATGCTGCTGTTCGTCTACGTGTTCGGCGGCGCGATCGACACCGGGTCGGTCTCGTATGTGAATTACATGCTTCCCGGCATCCTGCTCATCACCATCGCGTCGGGCGTCTCCTACACCGCATTCCGGCTTTTCATGGACATGCAGAGCGGGATCTTCGAGCGATTCCAGTCCATGCCGATCGCCCGGTCGGGGGTGCTGTGGGCGCACGTGCTGACCTCGGTGGTCGCCAATATGATCTCGCTCGCGATCGTGGTCGGCGTCGCCCTGCTCATGGGCTTCCGATCGGGCGCCGGAGTGCTGGCCTGGCTCGCGGTCGCCGGCATCCTCATCCTGTTCACCCTGGCGCTGACCTGGATGGCCGTCATCCCCGGCCTCACCGCGAAGAGCGTGGACGGCGCGGCCGCGTTCTCCTATCCGCTCATCTTCCTGCCGTTCATCAGCTCGGCCTTCGTGCTCACCGCCACCATGCCCGGCCCGGTGCGCGCTTTCGCCGAACACCAGCCGGTGACCTCCATCGTCAACACGATCCGCGACCTGCTCACCCAGCAGCCGGTCGGCACCGACGTCTGGATAGCCCTCGCCTGGTGCGTCGGCCTCCTCATCGTTGCCTACGTCTTCGCCGACATGGTCTACCGTCGCAGGATCTCCTGACCGGCGTCATTCAACGAACTTGCATGGTTTTCCGCCGCGGGTGGGCTCGGCGGGTCCGGCGGGTTGAGGGCAGGATCAGAGCATGCTGACGATCGGTCAACTGGCGGCGTACGCCGGGGTCACGGTGCGGGCGGTGCGCCACTATCACCAGATCGGACTCCTACCCGAGCCGGAGCGGGACGCTTCGGGTTACCGGCGATACGGCGCAACGGCAGTGGTGTCCCTCATCAAGATCCGCACCCTCGCCAACGCCGGCGTGCCGCTGAATCGGATCGGTCAAATGCTCGAAGCCGACGCCTCCACCTTCACCGCAGCGGTCCAACGGATCGACAGCCAGCTGCGCGACGAGATCGAACGGCTGGAGACCAGCCGCAAGCAGATCGCGCAGCTGGTTGCCGGAGACAGTCTGGCGCTCCCGCCGGAGGTGATCTCCTATCTCGACCGGCTTCGGGAGATCGGGGCGTCAGAGCGGATGGTGCAGGGTGAGCGGGACGGGTGGATCCTGGTGGCGGCTCGCTGGCCCGACCGCGTCCGCGAGTGGATGCCCGGCAAGCTCGCGCAGCTCGAGGACCCGCGACTCGTCCGGCTCTATCGGGTCCTGTCGGAGCTCATCGAAGGCGACACCGCCGACGACCCGCGCCTGGAGGAAGCCGCCGACATCATGGCCGAACTGGCTGAACAGGCATACACCTCCGGCGAAAACAATCCCGGCGAGGCGGAGCACGATGATCTACCGTTTGACCTTCTGGACGCACTTGCCGACGAGACCGACCCGCGGGCGGAACGGATGCGGGACCTGATGCGCGAGCGTGGCTGGTCCGGTTGGAACCGGATGGAGCGGCTTGGGTAATCGCCCGACTAACCCTCGCGGCGTTGCTTCACACCTGGACGTCTCCGGCACAGGCGGACCGTGGTCTGGCACTGGGCGGTTCCCGACGGCTGGAGTTCCCGCCCGAGATCCGGAAGATCATCTACACGCCCAACGCGATCGAGTCGCTGAACTTCCAGATCCGCAATACTGTCAAGAACCGCAGCCATTTCCCGACCGACGATGCCGTGACCAAGCTGATCTGGCTCGCGATCTGCGACATCGAGGACAAACGCGCCCGCGCCCGCGAAGCTGACCGTGGCCAGCCGGCCGGCAAGCGCACCGCTCCGCCTCGCCTGGTCGAAGGCGCCACCACCCAAGGGCGGAAAGCAGCCCTTCGGCGCGTTTGATATCGCTTTCCCGGGCCGCATTCGTAGTATTAAGAACTAGCAGGGTAAACAGGACAGTTACACAGGCGTCCTGGCAGGCTCCATCTGCGCCGTTCGACATCCATGCCCGCACAACGTCATCCCGCGATCAAGAAGACCCAGGTCAAGACCCCAAAGCGGCGAAACCGACGTTAAACGCGAAGCTGAGAGGTACGCGGCATCTCGCTACGGCGTTTCGCCTTCCTGGTCTTGGGTGAGTTGGACCAGGACTTCGGCCGCATCGCGTGAGCCGTTGGCGGCGAGACGGCGTAGTTCCTCGAAGTCGTCCTTCTCTGCCGCGAGTTGGACAAGCTGTTCGACGGCGTCGGTGCTGCTGGCGTCGGCGAGACGACGAAACTCGGTCATGTCGCCCAGCTCGCCGCCCAGCTCGCCGCCCAGCTCGCCGAGCTGATCGACGGCGTCGCGGTCGCCTTCGGACGCACGTGCTCGAAGCCCCCGCCGATCATCGTCGGACATATCGGGAATCTTGCGTTGAGGCAGTCATAGTCCGCCGGACGGCAGGAACATAAGAGTCATCGCCAGCCGGCCGGATGGTCAAGCCGTGCCCGAGGCGAGTCTCGGTGGTGCGGTACGGGTTGGCGACGACCACGGCACCGAGCAGGAGCAGCCCACCGGTGGTATCGGTGCGCAGGATATCGGCGATGCGGCTGGCCTCGGGCCAGGTTCCACGGCCGAACAGCCGGGCCGGGTCCTGGTCTGCGCGAGGCCTCCGCTGGGTCGGCGAATACATCGCCGATCAGGCTTCCCGGCACACCGCTGCACGCGTTGTGGCATCGGTCGTCCGGCGCCGGTGTGCAGACCGCGGCGGCTGTCACCGTTGCGGCGCTCCGGCCATCGGCGTGCCGGCCTCATGAGCTCGCGGGTGATGCCCCGCAGCCCGGCGGTGAGTCAGCCGACGTGGATGTGGGGGCGGCGGTGGCGGTCGGGTTCGGCCTGGCGCAGCATCTCGCGGGTGACGGGGGCGACCTCGCCCTGGCCGAAGATCAGATAGCGCAGGAAGTTGGCGGCCGGGTTGCCCTCGGTCCACTCGAAGTAGATGTGGGGGCGCCGTTTGGTCGTGTCGCGGATGTAGAGGAGCAGGGCGGCGATGGCGCTGGGTACCGAGGAGCTCTGTACGGACAGGATGCGGTAGCGGTGGTGCAGCACCTCGCCTTTGAGGTGTAGTTCCGTTTCGAAGTCCGAGGCGTCGGTGACGGTGACCTCGACGAAGATGATGTCCTTGTCGTCGGCCATGTCGTTGTCGGCGAGCATCTGGGCGATCTTGGCGCTGTATTCGCGGGCGTCGCGGTTGTCCGGTTCGTTGGCGACGAGCGTGATCTTGCGCCGGCCGCATTCGCGCAGGAAGGTCTGCGCGACGGGGTCCGCCTCGAAGTGGGTGACGCGGAGCTCGAAGGCCCGGTAGAGGCGCGAGAGCAGCGAGACGAGCAGGATGCCGGCGATGAAACAGGCGGCGATCTTGACGCCGTCGGGGCGTTCCACGACGTTCGCGATCGTCGTGTAGGTGAAGATCAGCGCGATTATCGCGAAGGCGACGGTCCGTCCGTGCTGGCGCCTGCGGCGTGCGGAGAGGGTGACCGCGGTGGCCGCGGAGGTGATGAGTACGAGGACGCCGGTGGCGTAGGCGCCGCCCTGTGCGTCGACGTCGGCGTCGAAGATGACCGTGATCAGGAACGCGGTGCCGGTGAAGACCAGGACCATCGGGCGTACGGCGCGGGCCCAGGACGGTGCCATGCCGAACCTGGGCAGGTAGCGGGGGACCAGGTTGAGTAGGCCGGCCATCGCCGAGGCGCCGGCGAACCAGAGGATCGCGATGGTCGACAGGTCGTAGGCGGTGCCGAAGGCGTTGCCGAGGTTCTGGTGGGCGAGGTAGGCCAGGGCCCGGCCGTTGGCCTCGCCGCCGGGTTCGAAGGCCTGTTGCGGGATGAGCACGGTGGTGACGATGCTGCTGGTGATCAGGAAGACGCTCATGATTCCGGCGGCGGTGGTGAGCAGCCTTTTGGCGCCGCGGATCCGCCCGGCGGGGTTTGTCGGGGTGTCGTCGGGGTCGCCCTTGACGTGCGGCATGACGGCGACACCGGTTTCGAAGCCGGAGAGTCCCAGCGCGAGCTTCGGGAAGACGAGCAGGGCGATCCCGACCATGACCAGGGGATTTCCGTGTTGCGTGGTCAGCGCCGTCGTCCAGTCCCCGACCTGACCGGGGTGGGTGATCACCTGGATCAGGCCGTCGCCGATGACGATGATGTTGAGCGTCAGGTAGATGCCGACGAGGCCGACGGCGATGCCGATGGCCTCGGTGAAGCCCTTCAGGAAGACGCTGCCCAGCAGCGCGACGAGCACGAGCGTGACGATGACCTCGTGGCCCTTGAACGAGGAGGGCCAGAA
>NZ_JBEZXZ010000221.1:0-14212 GCF_040638275.1 Actinoplanes sp. NPDC026623
TTTTTTTTTTTTTTTTGTTTGTTTTGTTTTTTTTTTGTTTTTGGCTGTGTGGTGGGGGGCGTGGGGGGGGGGGCGGTTGCCCCCCCCCCCCCCTCACAAAAACCCCGTCCCCGCCCGCCGGAATCCCGGCGGCCGTCTCCTCCTGCCCGTGGTCGTTCAGGCGGCACGCTTAGCGGCCGGGTACAGCGCGAAGCGCAGCACCTGCGACACGTCCACGGCCCCGCCCATCGCCAGGAATCCGGCGCGGTTGGGGTGCAGGTGGTCACCCGGGCCACCGACGCTGCTGTTGGTGTCGTACGCCGGCAGCAGGTGCCCCGGATTGGCCGGGTCCTCCGTCACCGCGGAGAAGTCGGCCACCCCGTCGAACTCCCCGCTGGTGCGGATGAAGTTGATGATCGCGCGGCGCTCGGCATCGGTCTCGGGCGTGCCGTACAGGCCGAACTCGGTGCCCGCGGACGGCGTCAGCGTGGCGCCAATGATCTTGATGCCGCGTGCGTGCACCCGGCGGATGATCTCCTGGTAGCCGGCAATCACCTGTTCCGCGGTGCCGCCACCGCCACCCAGGTCGTTGATGCCCTCCAGCATGATGACGACCCGCACGCCGGGCCGGTTCAGGACATCGCGGTCCAGCCGGTCGAGGGCGGGCGGACCGTCGCAGGGCGTGCAGCCGCCGGCAGGGCGCCCGATCCGGGTGACCATGTTGCCGCCGATCGCCTCCGTGACGACGGAGACGGCGCGTTTGCCCGCCCGGCGCTCGTCCAGCCGGCGCTGCAGGACGTCGGGCCACCGGTCCCGGCCGTTCAGCGTGGAGAAGAAGCCGTCGGTGATGGAATCGCCGAAGGCCACGACCGTGGCGGCGTCACGTTGCTGAACCTCGACCGCGGAGACGAAGAACCACGACGTGGTGGAGTGCGGGAATGCCGTGTCGGCGACGTCCGCGGTGCGGTCGCCGGCGTTCGGGGCGGACAGGTACGACGTGGTGAACGCGGCCGCGTGCCAGGTCATCGGCCCGCTGTCACCGGCGACGAACAGGCTCACCGCGAGGCGCTGCGACTGCGCGTCGGTGACCTTGACGGACACCGGGTCGCTCAGGGTGGTCCGGCCGGCCGGGACGGTGACCGCCCGCCGGCCGGCGAAGCTGAGCACACGATTGGTGCCCGGCGCGACGTTTCCGCCGGTGCGCTGCAGGCCAACGTAGGCCCGGCCGAAGGTCACCGGCCGGGTGCCGAACTCGTTGGTCAACCGCACGCGCCAGCTCGTGCCCGCGACGCTGGGCTGCACGATCATGCGTAGCGTCTGGTTGTGCGCCTGGCCGTCCGGGAAGGCGGCGGTCAGCAGCGGTGCCGTGTTGCCGGGGCCGGCCGGCCCGACCGGGCCGGGCTGACCGACCGAGTATCCGACCGGATAGACGCCTTGAGCGGACCCGGTCCACCCGTCGGCCCAGGCGTGCGATGATCCGGTCGCGGCCGCGACGGGTTCCTGCGCCACGGCGACCGCGGGCGTGAGAAGCACCAACGCGAAGGCCGCGATGGCGGCTCGGCTCGGACGTGTGACTCGCATGTCGCTCCTTTGCGAACGTGGAGTTTGCGGCTGCGCATGCACGCCGAGGTGCGTTGGTCGCGGCGCGGCGCACGCGCGCTCGGCCGGGCCCGTACCCGGGTGCCGGTGCGGATGTTTGTCGGGCCTCGTCAGGCGATGATTCGACTAGCCATCGATCACCATCGTTACCACATGAGCCAAACGCCGATCAACGTCATCGACCCGTCTTTCCGCCCGGCGAAACAACCACCTGCTTCGGCGGACTCACCGGTTCGTGCCGCCTGAGCGGCGCGGGGAAACACGGGCCGCGACGTGATCTGCGTCGGCTTCCCGGCATACTCCCTCCCGCGGCGCCTCCACGCACGGATCGTCAGCGGATGCTGAACCGGTCGTTCAGCGAGGCGTCGAAGGATCCGCCGACGCTGATCCGGTACGTGCCTTCGGCGGTGGTCCATCGGCCGGTCCGGGCGTTCCAGTACTGCACAGGTGCAGGTCGGCGAGGTCGGCCGTGGGAACGACCATGTCGACGGTCCGCGCATGCCCGGGGGCCAGCGTGACGTTCCGCCAGGCGAGCAGCCGCTTGGACGGCTCACCGGCCGAGCGGGCAGCTCGACGTACGCCTGCGCCGTCTCCGTGCCGGTCCGCTTTCCGGTGTTGGTCAGCCGGAAACGGATCCGCAGGTCTCTGCCGCCCGTCGTGACCGACGGGGTGACCTGCGGCCGGTCGTACCGGAAGGTGGTGTAGGTGAGGCCGTGACCGAACGGGACCAGCGGCTCGATGTCCTGCGCCGCATACCACCGGTAGCCGACCTGCAGCCCCTCCTTGTATTCGACGTGGCGCGGCTCGTCGCTGCCGGGCGGTCGGACGACCGACCCGTCGGCGAACGTGCCGGGGTACCGCTCCGGGTCGCCGGCCGTCGGCAGTTCGGCCTCGGAGCGGGGGAAGGTGTGTGCGAGCTTGCCGCTCGCCGCGGTGTCGCCCCACAGCAATGCCGCGACGGCCGGGCCGACCTGCTCCCCGGCGTACCAGGCCTCCAGGACCGCCCGGACCGAGTCGATCCACGGCATGACGACCGGGCCCCCGGTCTGTAACACGACCACCGTGGCGGGGTTGGCTGCTGCCACCGCGCTGATCAGGGCGTCGCCGTTGCCGTCCAGTGAGCTGTCCGGCCGGCTCGTGGCCCATCGCGACGCCCTTGTCGTACGCGAGCGAGGTGTCCCAGGACGACGACAGCGACACGTTCGGCGGGTATACGGTGACGCCCGGACCGGCCCCGGCGATGGCCGACGGCGCGTCGGTGTACTGGATCGTAGGGGTGCACGGGACCTGCGGCGGCATCGGCACGCACCTCCGGCGGCCGGATCGGCGCCGGTCACGGTGGCGGTCAGCCCACCGTCGTCGCGCAGCCGGCTCGATCTACCCTCCCAACGGGCGCAGGCGCGGACTGGCGGTGCCGACGCCGTCGGCGACGGCCCGGCGTGTCGCCACAACGGTGAGTCGTGCGTCGTGGCGAGGATGCCAGCCCAGTTCGGTACGGGCCCGGGTGCAATCCAGCAGCGGACTGTCGACCAGCAGATCGACCCAGGAGGAGTCCAGCGGTTGGAGCCGCATCCGCCAGGTCGCGCCGACCAGCCGCCGAAGGGCCCGACGGGACACCGGCAGATGTCGTCCGCCGAGGAGCCTCGCCAGCATCTCCGCGGTCAGCACCGGCTCGTCGGCCACGTTGAACCCTCCCGTGGCGCGGGCGAGAACCGCCCGGCCCACCAGATCGGCGACATCCTCGGCGGCGACCACCTGGGTCACGGCTTGCGGCGGCAACGGCAGCACCAGCGCCCTGCCCCGCACGACGCGGGCAAGCGGTGCCGACCTTCCCAAGGCCATACGGACCAGCTCACCGGCCGCGGCGGGCTGCAGGACCGCAGGTGGCCTGATCCGCACCACGCGCAGGCCCGGGTGTTCGGCCTCGGCGCGGTCGAGCAGGTCCTCTACCGCGACCTTGTCCCGGCTGTATGCGGATCCGGGAATGCCGCGGCGTTGCCATTCCTCGGACACCGCCGCGTCCGTGGTACGCGGAGAGTAGACGGCGGCGGAGGACAGGTGCACCAGTTGCGGTACCCGGGTTCGTAGGGCGGCGGCCAGGACGTGCCCGGAGCCGGCCCGGTTGATGCGCCGCTGCGTGCGCCGGTCGTGGTCGCCCACGATGTGCCAGGCGAGATGTACGACCGCGTCAGCTCCGCCGAACGCCTCGGCCAGTTCACCGTCCGCACCGGGACACGCCACATCGATCTCTCGCCACCCGACCCGGTCGTAGGGCTGCCCCGCATCCGCCGGCGGCGCCCTGCGCGCGATGCCGATGGCCTCATCGACCTCGGGCCGCACGGCGAGCCACCGCAACAGCGCGGTCCCGATGTTGCCACTAGCGCCCGTCACCACCACCCGCACACCTCACGCATTCCCCCGGTCGCCGGGTCTACACGGTTTCTCGGCCGATCAGCGGCGGCAGGTCGAGGGTGTCACCACGGGGTCCGGGCCTCGGCCCCGCGTGGTCCAGGCGGCTACCTCGGACAGCACGGTACGCATGTCGCCGGTGCGCTCGAAGACCCGGCGCTGGCGGTCCGCGCCGGGCAGACGCCGGCGACCCGGACCTCGACGGTGGGTAGGCGGCCGACGGCCTGGCGTACCAGAGGACCGTCGTCGCATCCGGCGGGGTCGATCATGAATGGGGGATTCGAAATGATCAGATCGAAGCGACCGCCGACCCCGTCGAGCAGGTCGCTGTGGCTGACCCGCACGCCGCCGGTGCCGCGGTAAGCCAGCTCATGACAGACGAACAGAGTCAGATGAAGATCGTCGTCATCGTCGAAGACCGGGGCGACGGGAAGCGCGGTGCCCTCCCCGCTGACCGCGTCGATCAGGGCCGCCTACACCCGCCCGCGAGCGGGATGAAGTTTCATGTTCGGTGACTTCCCGGTAGATCCTCAAGTAAACAATGTTTCCAGCCGCCGATCACCGCACCCGTGCGTCGGTCACCCGGTGGTCGACATCCCGTCCGGGCACCCTCCTGCGGAGGTGAATCCGCCAGGGGGACACAACCCGGACGGCGGAGGACAACTTCACCTGGTGCAGGGTCACGATCCCGACCGGCACGCCACCTCGGCAGACCGGCAACCGGTCCAGACCGTGGCTGCGCATCATCTCGAACGCCGTCAGGATCAGGTCGTCCGGATGCACCGCCATCGATCCGTCGGGGACGATCTCGCGCAGCGTCGGTGGATGGCCGTCGGCCGCGCTTACCCGTCGCAGGGCCTCGGGATAGGTCAGGATGCCGGCCGGTCGGCCGGGTCCGATGACCACGGTCGAGCGCACACCCGTCCGGCGCATGACGTCGGCAGCCTCGGTCACCGGGGTGCCGTCGGGCAGGCACAGCAGCGCCGTGGACATGACATCACGAACGAAACACCTCATCGGGGACTCCCCTCCTTCGGTCGCGTGAAGATTTACCCGTATTCCCCGCTTTTGCCTTCCCACACCCGCGGGATGGGGTGAACGCCGCCGACCGGCGGTGCGCGGTCCGCCCGCGCAGCGGGCGACGGAGCGTGGGCCATCTGCCCGGGTAGTCCAACGACGCGCCGTTACGAACACATGGAGGCATCGATGTTCAAGCACGTGGACTATTTGCAGTTCCAGGCCAAGCCGGAGAAGCCGGGCGCCCTGCTCGCAGCGAAGATGCAGGAGCTCGTCGGCGGGCAGTTCGGCGAGATGACCGTGATGATGCTGCAGTACCTCTGGCAGGGCTGGTCTTGCCGGGTCCCAGCCAAGTACAAGGACATGATCATGGACATCGCGACCGAGGAGATCGGTCACGTCGAGATGCTCACGACCATGCTGGCCCGACTGTGGAGGGTGCACCGGGCGAGGCGACCGAGAAGGCGGCCGCCGCCCATCCCCTCCTGGCCGCCGTTATCGGCGGGATGAACCCGCAGCACGCGATCGTCACCGGTGGCGGCGCCCTGCCGAGGGACGCGGCCGGGGTGCCCTGGAACACCGGCTACATCGTCGCCAGCGGCAATCTACTGTCTGGCTTCCGGTCTAATGTGGCCGCCGAGGCGCAGAGCCGGCTGATGACGAGTCGCGTATACAACATGACCGACGACCGCGGGGTCAAGGACATGCTGCAGTTCAACCTCGCACGTGACACCTGGCACCAGCAGCAGTGGCTGCTCGGCATCGAGCAGCTCATCGATGACGGCTTCACCGAGAACGGCATCGAGGACTCCAACGCCCAGGACGAGAACCAGGACGCCAACCACACCTTCTACAGCTTCGACCCGGCGAGCACCGCCGGGGAGGGCCGTTGGGCACACGGTCCGACCCTGGCCGGGACGAACGAGATCGTGTACGTGCCCGATGCGCAGCCGCTGACCGACGACAAGCCACTCGGCCCGGCCCCCGACCCGAAGCTGTTCGTCAGCTACGCGGGCGCCATGGGCAAGGGAAAGCCCGGTACCGGAGCCGGCGCCCACGTGCAGGGCGTGTCGAACGTCGTCAACAAGATCAAGGGTGCGCTCGACTGAGCCGGCTGTTCCGGCCCGATCCGGTTGAGGAGAAGCAATGAAAGGCAAGACAGTGGTGGCCGTGCTGGGAACAGCCGAGGCGGTCGAGGTGAAACTCCGGCCGGCCCCCGGCGGCCGGGGCACCGAGATCCACGCGCGGGTGACGCATGGGGCTGTCAGCGATGCCGACCTCCGCCGTGCCCTGCGGATCAGCCGGTCGCTGCTGGAGGTTGGGGTACGTCCTACGACCGGGCAGACCGACGACGACGCCCACGATACTCAACCGGGCCCTGCGGACCACCACCCGGCACGGACGCGAGGAGGGCATGTTGTGAAGGCATTGCAGTGGCAGGGCGTGAACAAGCTCGCGGTCGGTCAGGTCCCGGACCCGGAGATCCGCAACGCCGGCGACGTCATCGTGAAGGTCAACCGGACGGTGACCTGCGGCTCCGATCTGCACCTGCTGGGCGGCTACATCCCCTTCATGGAGAGGGGCGACGTGCTCGGCCCCGAGTTCGTCGGTGAGGTGATCGAGGTGGGTTCGGACGTCCGGCGGCACCGGGTCGGCGACCGGGTGGTGGTGTCGTCGTTCATCGCCTGCGGCAGGTGCTGGTTCTGTGAGCAGCAGCTCTATTCCTTGTGCGACAACGGAAACACCAATCCCGCGATCACCGAGACGCTGTGGGGCCACGCACCCGGCGGCTGCTTCGGCTACTCGCACGCGATGGGTGGCAACCCGGGAAGTCACGCCGAATACGTGCGAGTTCCGTTCGCAGACGTCGGTGCGTTCACCGTGCCGGACACCGTCACGGACGAGCGCGCGTTGTTCGCCTCCGATTCCGCGTCGACCGGCTGGATGGGCGCGGACCTCGGCGGCGTCAAACCGGGTGACGTTGTGGCTGTCTGGGGCGCCGGCGCTGTCGGGCAGATGGCTGCCCGGGCGGCCGTACTGCTGGGCGCCGACCGGGTCGTCGTCATCGACCGCTACGACAACCGGCTGCACCAGGCCGAGAAGCACGCCGGCGCCGAGATCCTAAACAAGGCCCTGACCGTCCGGGGCGCGCAGATGCACGGCCAGCGCTACATCCCGATGCTGCTCGACCGGATGGCCCGCGGCGAACTCGTCACCGAGTATCTGGCCACCCACGTGCTGCCTCTGGACGACGCGCCCATCGCCGAAGGCCTCGATGGCGGCGACGAGTCGCTGCGGGTCCTGCGCGACCCCGAGGGCAACGAGTTCTGCCTCGTCCAGCGCGGCCCGGGCGAAAGCTGACAACCGCTACGCATCTCTGCGCATGACGAGGGCCCCGGCGTTTTCGCGCCGGGGCCCAGGGTTTCGGGTTAAACACCTTCTACCGACAGGTCAGGATTCCGCGGCGCGCAGCAGGGGTAATCGGCATCAATGATGACCACGACGCGGACGCGGGAGCCGACCTTCTTCGGGCAGCCGCGCGTGCTCGCCAACCTGTTCGGGGTCGAACTGTGTGAGCGGTTCTCCTTCTACGGCATGCAGCTGTCCGGGCTCTTCGCCGCGCTGTGGATGCGCCTCGGCGACCGCCAGCCGTCGACACCGGTCAAGTTCGCCGCCGGAACCATCATCATGGGTGTCGCATTCCTGCTGTTCCTGCCGTTCGCGGGCACCGGCGCCAACAGCGTCCCGCTGCCCGGCCTCGCCGGCATCATCCTCGTCTTCACCATCGTCGAACTCCTACTGTCACCGGTCGGGCTGTCGCTGTCGACGAAGCTGGCCCCGGCAGCCTTCCGCACCCAGATGGTCGCGCTCTTCCTCCTCTCCGTCGCCCTCGGCCCCGCCATGTCGGGCACGCTGGCCCGCTACTACAGCGCCGACCAGGAGGTCGCCTACTTCGGCGTCCTCGGCATCATCGCGATCGCGATCGGCGTACTCCTGTGGCTGATCAGCCGCCCCCTGCAGCGACTCATGGGCGACGTGCGATGACCGCCCGCGATGGCCCGCGCGGGCCATCGCGGCGGGCCGGCGGGGGCCCGCGGTCCAGGTCCTGATCAATCCGTGAACGCAGATTGCGTAACGACGGGAGAGTGCGATGTCCGACTCGGGTGACAGCTCAGCGGCGCAGGCCGGAAAGAGGCAGATTGACGAGACCTACCACTTCACGGCACCCCCGGAGGTGGTCTTCGGAGTGCTGACCGATCCTCACCGGACCTACCGGTGGCTCCCTCGGGGATTCGATGCCGAAACAGGTGATCCGGATCGGATACGGGTACGCGAAGGTTCGCAGGTGTACGAGTTCCAGGTGCAGGTCAGCACCGATCGCCTGCAGCTGCGGTGGCACCCGATGGACGGTTCCGGCCGGGACGGTTCGATCCGGGTCGACGACGCGCCGGCCGGTGGCAGCGTGGTCCACGCGGAAATCGCCGTCACCGGGCCTCCGGAGGAGGAATCCCGGCTCCGCGACCTGCTCAAGGAGAGCATGTGCCACCTACAACGCGACGTCAGCGATAACTTCAATGCCGGCTGAACGTCCATTCAATGATCGACAAAGGGTGCGGGGCATGACAGGAAAACCTGAGGGAATGTGGCTCGACGTGATCAGCGAGGTGCTGGAGCGTTCGCACCTGTTCCAGCCGGACGAGCTTGCGACCGTCCTCGATGCCGAGATGGGAAGGCTCGGCTGCCGAACCCGGATCTTCCTCGCCGACGCGGAACAGCGGGCGCTTCGTATGATCCCGCAGCACGGTGTGCCGACGGTGGAGCCGTTCACAGTCGACGACTCCCTGCCCGGGGAGGTCTTCCGACTGGTACGGATGAGGCCCGCGACCGACGACGAGGATCCGGCCCTCTGGGTGCCGATGGTCAACGGCACGGACCGGATCGGAGTGATCGAGTTCCACTTCGCCGGCTCCGTGGATGTCGCGGACGAGGCGCTGCGGCGGCGGTGCGCGACGGTGGCCGGGCTGATGGGGCATCTGATCACGGTGACCGAGCCCAAGGGCGATCTGCTGTTCCTGCTTCGCCGGGAACGGCCGATGTCCGCCGGCGCGGAACTGCTGGAACAGCTCCTGCCGCCGCTGACGGTGAGCTGCGAGCGCCTGGTGCTCAGCGCTGTGCTGGAGCCTCGGTACGACATCGGCGGCGATGGTTTCGACTACGCTTTCGACGGCCCGATGGTCCGCATGTCGATCTTCGACGGGGTCGGGCGGGGCCTGCGTGCGGGACTCGCGTTCACCGTGGCCGTGGTGGCGATTCGCGCCGCCCGCCGCGCCGGACTCGATCTGTACGGGCAGGCCCGGGCGGCCGACGCCGCGCTACTGGAACAGTTCAGCGACGCCCGGTTCGTGACGGCGATCCTGGCCGAGCTGAACATGGACACCGGCCTGCTCCGCTACGTCAACGCCGGCCATCCGCCCCCGGTGCTCCTGCGCGGCGGCAAAGCCGTACCCGAGCTGCGTGGCGGCCGGCGGCTTCCGCTCGGCCTGGACGACGCCCGGTTCCAGCCCGGTGAGGAGACCCTGGAGCCCGGCGACCGTTTGCTGTTCTATACCGACGGGGTGATCGAGGCCCGTGACGCTGCCGGTGAGATGTTCGGCGTGGACCGGTTGGTCGAGCAGGCGGAGCGGCACGCGGCGGAGGACCTGCCCGCCCCCGAGACCGTCCGCAGGCTGGCACGCGCCGTCGCGAACTTCTATGACGGACCCGCCCGCGACGACACCACCCTGGTGCTCGCCGACTGGTCGGCGTCGGCGAGCCGGCGGACCATCCCGTGAGCCGTCCCAGCCGGCGCGCCCGCCCTACGGCGGAGGTCCCGCGGGGACGTCCTGCGGCGGCAGGGGACGGTTGGCCGGACCTTGGACGACGGTGCCGTCGATGCCGAACCTGGAGCCGTGGCACGGGCACTCCCAAGCCGTCTCCGCGTCGTTGAAGTGCACGATGCAGCCCAGGTGGGTGCAGCGTGCCGACACGGCGTGGATGGTGCCGGTGTCGTCGCGGTAGACCGCGCACCGGCGCCCGCTGACGCGGACGACGGCGCCCGTGCCGGGTTCGATGTCGTAGACCGAGTCCACGTATGAGGGCCGCAACCGGTCGCCCACGAAATGGCCGACGACGCCGGCCTGCAGCTTCAGCAGTGAACCGGCCTCGCGCGCCGGGTTGAGTCGGCGGGGGTCGTACAGGTCGGCCCAGGCCGGTTCCGTGCCGGCGATGGACGCGGCGAGGAGCTGACCGGTCAGTACGCCGGTACTCATGCCCCAACCGCCGAATCCGGTGGCGACGTAGACGTTTTCGGCGCCGGGGTGGAAACGCCCGATGAACGGCACCTGGTCGGTGGTGGTGTTGTCCTGGGTGGCCCAGCGGTAGGCGATCCGCGTGCCGGGAAATCGCTCGAGGGTCCAGGCGACAAGGCGTTCCTCGCGCTCGGTGACGTCGCCGGCGCCGGGCGTGAAGTGTTCACCCGTGACGATGAGCAGACGCTGCCCGTCGTGGTACGGGACGGTACGCACCGACCGGGTGTTCTGTTCTGGGGTGAGATAGATCCCGCCCGGATCACGCTCGGCGGGGATCGCGGCGGCGACGACCAGTTCACGACGTGGTTCCAGACGGGCGAACAACAGCGCCCGGTCGAATACCGGGTAGTGAGTGGCGAGCACCACCTGCCGGGCGGTGATGGTCTGCCCGCCCTCGGTGGTCACCGTGCACGGCTCACCTTCGTGCAATCCGGTCGCCCGGGTCCGCTCGTAGATCTGGCCACCGCGGCTTGTCAGGTCCGCCGCCAGCGCGAGGAGGTACTTGCGGGGGTGGAACTGGGCTTGGTTCTCCACTCGGACGGCGCCGGCGACAGGGAAAGGCAGGCCGGTCTCGGTGACGAACGACGCGGCCAGTCCCGCCTCGGCCGCGGCGTCGGCCTCGGCGCGGATCCGGTCCAGCCGGTCGGGCGACTCCGCCCAGGTGAACGCGGGTACCCGTTCCAGGTCGCAGTCGACGTTCAGCCGCGAAGCCACGGCGGCGACCCGTTCCACCGCTTGTTGCTGCGATTGGGCGTACAGCCGCGCCGCGTCCGGGCCGAAGGACGTGCGAATCTTCGCGTAGACGAGGGTGTGCAGCGCCGACAGTTTCGCCGTGGTGTAGCCCGTGACCCCCGCCGCGATCCGGTCCGCCTCCACCAGCGCGACCCGCCGTCCGGCCTCGGTCAGCTCCCACGCCGTGGACAGTCCGGCGATACCGCCACCGACCACGACCACGTCGACGTCCACGTCACCGGTCAACGCCGGGTAGGCGGTCGTCGGCGTGGATTCCATCCAATAGGACTCGTCCGTACCTGTGATCATGGGTTACCCGTCTTCTCGGAATCCGACCGGCTGATCCGCAGCGGCAGGTCCAGGGTGTCGCCGCGCGCGATCGGCCGGATGCCGGTCAGGCCCTGATGTTCGGCCCGGATCAGGAAGTCGCTCAGGGGCGACTTGAAGACCCGGTAGTCGTCGAAGTGCACCGGGACCGTCAAACCGGGCCGGATCAGGTCGGTGAGCTGAACACCTTGCGAGGCGTCCATGGTCAGGAGCATGCCCAGCAACCGGGTGCCGCCCAGATGTATGAGCATCGCGTCGATCTCGCCGAACCGCCTCGGTATCTCGTCGAGATGGCGGCCGAACAGCGTGTCGCCGGTGATGTAGAGCCGCAGGGCGCGCCGCCCGCCGGCCTCCAGCTCGACGACCGAACCCATCACATCGGGCAGGAGGGCATCGGCCACGCCCGGACCGTGCCGCCCCGGAACGGCCGTGACCCGCAACCGCTGCCCCTGCTTGACCCACTCGTAGCACTCCCAGGTCGGCAACCCGCGCACCGCGACGAATCGCCGCCGCAGTCGGCGTTCCGCCTGCGGCGTCGTGATGATCGGCAGCGTCGGATCCAGCCGGTTTCGGGCGACCCGATCGAAGTGATCGGCGTGCAGATGTGAGAGCAGGACGGCGTCGAGCCCGGCCGGGTCCACGACGTGCATCGCCGGATCCTTGATCCGGCGCGTCCAGGCGCCGTAGCCGAGGTGGACCCGGCCGCCGGCCGGCCCGAAGGCCGGGTCGGTCAGCAGAGTGAAGGAGCCCAGCCGGAGCACGGTGGTGGCATTGCCGACGAAGGTGACACTGCTCTGCATCATGACTCCCCGGATTCGGTCTCCGGGCCCGGGTACCCCGTTCCGGACCCGTTATTCACCGCGGAGCGGCGGACCGGCGCGGAGCCGGTCCTTCCGTCGACCGGGTCGCGGCGACCATGGGCACGGACGAATCCGGCTTCCGTTTGTCGGCGGGCTCGGCGGGCATGCGAAACCCATGGACGATCAGCGCAGCACGCACCTCGACGACACCCTCGGCCTTGGCCTGGGCGGGTACGCCTGGCTGCCGGCGCTGCGCCGGCGCCGCGGACCCGCCACGGCCGTGCACACCCGGCTCCTCGGCCGGCGCACGGTCGGACTGCGCGGCCCTGACGCCGTGTCGTTCTTCTACGACGAGTCCCATGTGCGGCGGCGGACCGCCATCCCGGAGCCGGTGCAGGGCACCCTCTTCGGCCACGGCGCGATCCACACACTCGACGGCGACCGGCATCGCCACCGCAAGGCGATGTTCCTGTCCCTGCTCAAGGACCCGCGCCGGGTCCGCGACCTGGTCGAGCGGGTCGGGCAGGCATGGGACGAGGCGGTGCCCTCCTGGGCCGCCCGCGAGCAGGTGGTGCTCTTCGACGAGGCCGCCCGGATCATCACCCGCGGGGTCTGCGACTGGGCCGCAGTCCCGCTCGATGACGCACACGTGCCCGAGGTGGCGGCCGACCTGACCTCGATGGTCGACGGTTTCGCCACGCTCGGACCACGCCATTGGCGTGCCCGCCGCGCCCGTGGACGCCGGGAGAGGTGGCTGTCCGCACTGATCGGGAAGGTTCGCGCGGGTACGGTCACGCCGCCGGCCGGTTCGGCGCTGGGGGTCGTCGCGCGGTACACCGAGGCCGACGGTGAACCGCTCGACCCGAAGCACGCCGCCGTGGAGATGCTCAACATCATCCGGCCGACGGTGGCGGTGTCCTGGTTCGTCGCGTACCTGGGCCACGCCCTGCATCGGTGGCCGCGGCACCGGTCCCGACTGGCGTCCGGCGACATGGCGTACGCGGTGGCGTTCGCCCACGAGCTCCGCCGCTTCTACCCGTTCGCGCCGTTCGTCGGCGGCGTGGCCGTCAAGGATCTGACCTGGCGGGGCGAGCACATCCCGGCCGGATCGATGGTTCTGCTGGACCTCTATGGACAGGATCACGACGCGGACCTGTGGCCGCGACCGTACGACTTCGAGCCGGAGCGTTTCCTGGGCCGCGAGCCCGACCCGGACGAACTGGTGCCGCAGGGCGGCGGCGACCCCCGGACGGGCCATCGCTGCCCCGGCGAGGACGTCACCGTCGCTCTACTGGCGACCCTCGCGATCCGGATGGCGCGGCTCGACTACGACGTACCCGAACAGGATCTGACGATCTCCCTGCGCCGCATCCCGGCGCTGTCGCGCAGCCGCTTCGTCCTGCGGCTGGTCAGTCCGGCGGACGACGACGACGTGATACCGCCTGACAGGTTTGCTGCTCGCTCTGGCGGGAAGTCGTGGCTGTCCCCACTGGAGGTGAAGGAATCATGACCAGCAGATCACAGTCACGCGATGTCGCAACGGCGCGTCGCCCCGTACAGACGGCGGCCATGGCCGTCGCGATCGTCTTCCTGCTCGTCGGCGTACTCGGCTTCATTCCGGGCGTCACGACGGACTACAGCACCATGACCTTCGCCGGGCATCACTCCGACGCGAAGCTGCTAGGGGTCTTCGAGGTATCCGTGCTGCACAACATCGTGCACCTGCTCTTCGGTCTGGCCGGAATCCTGATGGCCCGCACCGCGGACCGCGCCCGGCTGTACCTGATCGGCGGCGGCGCGGTCTACCTGGTGTTGTGGCTGTACGGCCTGGTCGTCGGCCAGGAGACCGCGGCCAACTTCGTGCCGCTGAACCCGGCCGACGACTGGCTGCACCTCGTGCTCGGAATCGGCATGATCGCCCTCGGCCTGCTCACCACGCGGCGCGCGGCGGACCGGGTCTGACGCACCGGCGGGGGGGGGCGGGGGCGGGGCGGCCCCCCC
>NZ_JBEZXZ010000222.1:0-14121 GCF_040638275.1 Actinoplanes sp. NPDC026623
GCCGCCGCGCCTCGCCGAGCCGCCGGTCTTCGCGCAGGCCGCCCTCTTCGAGGCCATGACGGGCCCGCCGACGGCCTCCGGCTCGGTGGTCCTCGAGGCCCTGTCCGGGGTCTACGCGGACCAGCGCGCCCGGATCCGCGCCACGGGGCAGCCCGGGCGGTTCGGCCTGCTCGTGGCCGCCGAGTCCGCCGGCGCGCTCATCGGCGCGGAGATGGGCCAGGCCGGGCTGCCCTGGAGCGCCGACATCCACGACCGGCTGCTGCGCGAGCTGCTCGGCGCGCCGCAGTCGGTCGGCCCGCCGCGCCGGCTGGCCGAGCTGGCCGGCGAGATCAACGCGGCGTTCGACATGCACGGGCTGCACCCCGATTCGCCGGCCGAGGTGCTGCGCGCGTTCGCCCGCGCCGGCATCGACGTCCCCAACACCCGCGCCGGGGTCCTGCGCGGCGTCGAGCACCCGGCGGTGAAACCCCTGCTCGAATACAAGGAGCTCTACCGCATCTGGACGGCGCACGGCTGGGCCTGGCGCGACGCGTGGGTGAGCGAGGGCCGCTTCCGCCCCGAATACTTTCCCGGCGGCGTGGTCTCCGGCCGCTGGGCCACCCGGGGCGGGGGAGCGCTGCAGGTCCCCAAGGTGGTCCGCCGTGCGGTGGTCGCCGACCCGGGCTGGCGCTTCGTGGTCGCGGACGCGGGCCAGCTCGAGCCCCGGGTGCTGGCCGCGGTCTCGGGCGACGCCCGGCTGGCCAAGGCCGGCGCCGCCGGCGATCTCTACGCGGCGCTGGCGACCGACTCCTTCGGCGGCGACCGGGCCAAGGCCAAGGTCGCCCTGCTCGGCGCGATGTATGGACAGACCGGCGGCGCCGCGATCCCGGCGCTGGCGGTGCTGCGCCAGAGCTACCCGACCGCCTTCGAATTCGTGGAGGCTGCGGCCCGGACCGGAGAGGCCGGGGGGCTGGTGCGCTCCTGGCTGGGCCGCACCTGCCCGCCGGCGTCGACGGCGTGGCGCGACGCCGGCCTCGACCCGCCCGAGGAGTCCGGGTCGGCCGAGCCGCAGGGCGGCGCGTCCGGGCGGGCCCGGGGCCGCTTCACCCGCAACTTCGTGATCCAGGCGACGGCCGCGGAATGGGCCCTCGTCCTGCTCGCGACGCTGCGGACGGCGCTGCGGGGGACCAGGGCGGAGCTGGTGCTGTTCGTGCACGACGAGGTGGGCGTGCACTGCCCGGCCGAGGAGGCCGAGCAGGTGGCGCAGGCGGTCCGGGAGAGCGCGGCGAGCGCGAGCAGGCTGCTGTTCGGCGAGACGACCGTCCGCTTCCCGCTGGACGTGTCGATCGTCGAGTGCTACGCCGACGCCGCCTGACCGGCCGGCGCGATCCACCGGCGGGCGGGACCCGGGGGTGCGCGTCGTCGTCGATACCGGCAGACTGGCGCGGATGGATGCGACTGGGATACTCGGCGGCCGTTACGCGCTGCGAGATCAGCTCGGCGCCGGAGGCATGGCGGTCGTGTGGCGGGCCCGCGATCAGGTGCTGGACCGGGACGTCGCGGTCAAGCTGCTGGCCGCCCAGCACGCCGGCGACGCCGGGTCGAGACGGCGGATCCGCGCCGAGGCCCGGGCCGCCGCCGCGCTGTCGCACCCCAACATCGCCCAGGTCTACGACTACGGCGAGTCGGACGACGACCTCGGCCGGGTGCCGTACGTGGTCATGGAGCTCATCCCCGGCGCGACCCTGCAGGAGCGGATGAACGCCGGTCCGCTGCCGCCGCGGTTCGCGATGCGGGTGGCCGCCGAGGTCGCGGCGGCGCTCGCCGCGGCCCACGCCGACGGGCTCGTGCACCGCGACATCAAACCGGCAAACGTCATGATCACGCCCGCCGGTGCCAAGGTGGTGGACTTCGGCATCGCCGCCGCGATCGATCCGGGCGGCTCCGGCGAGCCGGACTTCGAGGTGCTCGGCACCCCGGCCTACCTGGCCCCCGAGCGGCTGACCGACGACGGGGTCGAGCCCGCCTCGGACGTGTACGCGCTGGGCGTGCTGCTGTACCGGATGCTCTCGGGGCACTCGCCGTGGAGCGTCGACACCACGACGCAGATGCTGACCGCGCACATCTACATCGACCCCGAGCCGCTGACGCCGCAGCCCGAGGTGCCCGGCTACATCACCGCGCTGTGCAACAGGTGCCTGACCAAGGACCCCACCGAACGGCCGAGCGCCCGCGAGGCGGCGGCGCTGCTGGCACAGGGCGCGGGCCTGCGCGTCGTCGACGACGTGCCGCCGCAGTCGCCGGCCGGGCCGTGGCTCGACGACGAGCCGTCCGTCCTGATCCGCCCGAAGCCGCAGGAGCCGCCGCCCGCCGCCGAGGCCCCCGAGCCGGGGTCCCGCCGCCGCCTTCGGCGACTGCTGCCGTTCGCCGCGGTGCTGCTCGCCCTGGCCGCCGGATTCTGGTGGCTGGCCGCCGGCGACGACGGGGCGGCGCCGAAGGTCGTCGCGGAGGCGCCCGCGGTCAGCGGTTCGGCCCCGGCGGCGACGCCCTCGGCGGTGGCCAGCGGCAAGGCGCCGGTCAAGCCCGGCGACCCCGGCGCGGTCAAGCCGGGCGCGATCGCTCCCACGGCGCGGCAGACACCGGCCGGCAGCGTTCCCCAGGAGACGGTGGCGCCGGTCACCGCGACGACCCGCGCCACCCCCAGCCCGACCGCCGAGGCCACCGCGACCACCGACCCGCCGCCGGAGGAACGCACCTTCACCTCGGCGGGCGGTTCGGTGCGCGCCACCTGCCCGACGGCCGGCACCGCGCAGCTGCTGTCCTGGACGCCCGTCACGCCGTACAAGGTGGACGAGGTCGACGCGGGGCCCGCGAGCGCGGTGGTCGCGGTGTTCAAGCACGGCAACCAGCGGGTGCGGATGACCGTCACCTGCGGAGGCGGCGTGCCGTCCCACACGACCGACGACGCCTGAACGCCGGGACGGCGCTCAGCCGTCGGCCCAGGTGTCCAGGTCGAACTGGTGCAACAGGTGCGGCGCGAACATCCCGAAGATCGACAGCAGGGCCACGACGGTGAACACCGTGCGCAGCACGATCACCTCGGCCTTGCCGCCGACCTTCACCGCGATCCCGTTCGGGATGCCGACCATCCGCCACATCCGGCGGCCGGTCGGTATCGGCCACAGGATCGGCACGCCGTTCTTGGTGATCATGTCTCCGAGCAGGTGCACCACGCAGCCGACGCCGACCGCGAACCCCAGCATCGGGTAGCCGCGATCGCCCGGGAGATTCGCCGCGGTGAACCACGCGATCACTCCGGAGGCCAGCGTCACGATCACCCAGCCGGCCCGCTCCGCCCAGTCCTCGAACAGCCCGCGCAGCGCCAGGCCGGCCATGAGGAAGACGATGGCGACCACGGCCCACCTGCCGTAGCTCGCGCACAGCGTCGTGGTGCCCCAGCCGACGAGCCCGGCGAACGGCAGCGTGTGCGTGAACGTGCGGTGCCCGTTGTTGCGGCGCGGGTCCCTGCTGAGCCGCGTCGCCGTGTAGACCCCGAGCGAGATCTTCTCGATCACCTCGGCCACGAACAGCGACAGCACGCCGAAGGTCCGGGCGACCGTCGCACCGCCCTGGTTGCGGGTCACCTTGCCGGACAGGTCCAGGTCCGGCAGCAGCGCGCCACCCGCGCAGACGGCCGTGCCGACGGCCACCGCCAGCGCCGACTGCTCGTACCCGGCGAAGTGATCAAGGGCCCAGCTGCCGGCCAGCCAGACGGCCGCGCCCGACAGCGCATGGGACGGACCCATCATGGTCGTGCCACCCCTCCCCGTAGCCCCCGTTCGCGGGTGGCGGCCGGGGTCAAACCTGGCCACTGTCGCAGAGCGGGAAGGGGTGTTCAACGACCATCGCCTCTACTCTGGAGTGTTCATGATCACCGGAAGTCCGGTGCGTTCCACGGCGCGACCCGGTGCCGGTAGTGGTGCGAGTGCCGGTAGGCGCCGTACCGGGCGTGTCTCATCAGGCCGATGACCAGGAAGACGAGCGGAATCGCCGGCCAGAAGAAATGCGCGCCGGAGAGCATCCACAATCCGATCAGCACTCCCGCCGCGATGGCCACGAAACTGGCGTGCCGGCGTACGCCCCGGCGTGTCGCGGCGCGGGCCTGCGGTGTGTCCGCCATCGCACGGCGGCCGTTGTCCGGCAGGTCGGCGGTGAGCGGGGCGAGCTCGTCGCGGAACCTGGCCGCGTACACCTGGCCGAGCCGCTCCTCGCCCTCCTCGAGGGTGAGCCGGCCCTCGGCCATCGCGGCCCGCAGCAACTCGGCGACCTGCTCGCGTTCGGTGTCGGAGGTCCGGAGCCGGTTCGGCCCGGACCAGGTGGCGTCGTTGGGATGCAAGATGACCTCCTGGCAGTGGCGGGATCTGATGAACAGCGTGGCCGTTTCGCCGCCCGGCCGCGTCGTCCCGGCGGAGCATCCGGGCACCCGGCCCGGGGCGCAGCCGGCAGCCGCGGCGGTACCACCGGGGGAGTACGCCGGCGGCGCCCGTACCACCGGGGGCGCAGCGCCGCGTCGTCGTCCTGCGGATGCTGGGGTGAGCTGCGGTGCCGTAGGTTCGAGGCGTGCACGAACCGGGCCGGCAGCACCCGCCTCGGCGACCGGATCGACCCGGCCGCCGGGCCCGCCGTGCCGCCTCGCCGGGGTGGGCCGACGCGCTCGACGAGCACACCGGAACGGGCCGGCCCGGCGGCTGGGGACGGCGACCGCGGCGGGCGCCCTGGCTCGGCGCGGTCATCGCGGCCCTCTGCTTCCACGTGTTCGGCAACTGGACGGAGGCCACCGCCCTGTCCCACCCGGCCGACGTCGTCGCGTGCACGCTGCTGCTGATCGGCCCGCTCGCGCTGGCCTGGCGTGGCCGCGCCCCGATCGTCGTCCTCGCGGTCAGTGGTGCCGCCACCATCGGGTTCGCCTCGCTCTCGACGCCGTCCTGGACCTACGCCGTCGCGCCCGTCATCGCGCTCTTCAACGCGGTCAAGGCGGGCCGGCGCGGCGTCGCGATACCCGTCGCCGCGGTCGGCTACCTGGCCTACCTGACGGTGACCTGGTTCTGCGCCGGCGCGCTCGGGCTGCCGGCGGCGGCCCGTCCCGACCTGCGCGACGTCGTCCTCGTTCCCCTCGGGCTCGCCCTGACGGTCTTCCTCGGCGGCGCCGCCCGGGCCCGGGCGATCTACCTGTCCGAGATGACCAAGGCCAGGGCCGAGCGGGCCCTGGCGAAGGAGGAGCAGGAGCGCCGCCAGGCCGCCGACGAGCGGCTGCGCATCGCCCGCGAGCTGCACGACGTGCTCGGCCACCACCTGTCGCTGATCAACGTGCAGGCCGGGGTCGGGCTGCACCTGATGGACAACCGGCCCGAGCAGGCCCGCGAGGCCCTCGCCGCGATCAAGACGGCGAGCTCCGAGGCGCTGCGCGAGGTCCGGGCGGTGCTCGGCGTGCTGCGCCCCGAGGAGGAGGCGGCGCCCCGCCAGCCGGCGCCGGGCCTGGGCCGGCTCACCGACCTCACCGCGGACGCGGGCCTGCCGGTGACCACGACGACGCAGGGGCCGCGGCGCGAGCTGCCCGCGGAGGTGGACCGGGCGGCGTACCGGATCGTCCAGGAGGCCCTGACCAACGTGCGGCGGCACGCGGCGGCCGGCGCGGCCGCGACGGTCGCGGTCACCTACGCGGAGAACGAGATCCGCCTGGCGATCCGCAACGACGGCCCGGTGGCGAAGGAGCCGCCGGACGGCGGCGGTAGCGGCATCGCCGGGATGCGCGCCCGCGCCGCCAGCCTGGGCGGAACCCTCGCGGCGGGCCCGCCGCCGGAGGGCGGCTACCTGGTCTCGGCGGTACTGCCCACGGCGACGGGAGAGCACACATGATCAAGGTCCTGCTCGCCGACGATCAGGCCCTGGTCCGGGCCGGCTTCCGGGCGTTGCTGAACGCCGAGCCCGACATCGAGGTGGTCGCGGAGGCCGGCGACGGCCTCGAGGCGGTACGCCTGGCCGTGCAGAACCGCCCCGACGTGGTGCTGATGGACATCCGCATGCCGGGCGTCGACGGCCTGGAGGCGACCCGCCGCATCGCCGCCGAACCGGCGCTGGGCGGCACCCGGGTCGTCATCCTCACCACGTTCGAGCTGGACGAGTACGTCTTCGAGGCGCTGCGCACCGGCGCCTCCGGTTTCCTGGTCAAGGACACCGAGCCGGTGGAGCTGATCCGCGGCGTGCGCGCGGTCGCCGCCGGCGACGCCCTGCTGTCACCGAGCGTCACCCGCCGGGTCATCGGCGAGTTCGCCGCGCCGGGCGGCCGCGGCCGTCCCGCGCTGCCGCCGGAGGAGGCCGAGCAGCGGCTGAAACAGCTCACCGAGCGCGAACGCGAGGTGATGGTGCTGGTCGGCGAGGGTCTGTCCAACGACGAGATCGCCGGCCGCCTCGTGATCAGCCCGGCGACGGCGAAGACCCACGTCAGCCGGGCGATGGTCAAGCTCGGCGCCCGCGACCGGGCCCAGCTGGTGGTCTACGCGTACGAGGCGGGGCTGATCCGGCCGGGCTGGCTGGCATAGGGCTCAGATGCCCTCGATCTCGCCCTCGCCGGGCTGGGCGAACCAGGCCGGGGCGTCATCGGCAAGGGAGGTGCGGATCCGGACCATGGCGAACGGGTTCATCTGCGGCAGCGCGTCGGGCGCGAACCAGCCCACCGCGATCGACTCGGAGTCGTTGACCTTGGCCTCGCCGCCGACCGCGCGGCAGCGGAACCAGGTGTTGACCATGTGGCAGCGGTCGCCGTTGCCGTAGACCACCTGGTGCAGGGCCACCCCGGCCAGCCGTTCGATCTTGACCTGGATGCCGGTCTCCTCCTCGACCTCGCGCACCAGCGCGTCCGCGGGCTGCTCGCCGGGGTCCATCATCCCGGCGATGACCGACCACTGGTGATTGTCGCTGCGCTGGCCGAGCAGGATCTCGCCGCGGTCGTTGAGGACGATCGCGCTGACGGTCGGGAACATGATCACGTCTTGGCCGACCTTGGCGCGCAGGTTCTTCACATAGTCAGATGCAGGCACGCCGAGGACCCTAGCCGCACAGCGAGTTGATCTGAGCCCGATGCCGTCCGTTAGTGTTCGTAACACCTGTCAGTAACACTTCTAGGGGTATCCGGCGGACGAGGGAGGTGGGCGGCGGCGTGGCGGAGCGCGAGCGCCTGGCCCAGGCCGATGCCGGGGAGCAGCCGTGGCGCGGGTGGGGCCCCTACCTCGCCGAGCGGGCCTGGGGCACGGTCCGGGAGGACTACAGCGAGCACGGCACCGCCTGGGACTACTTTCCGCACGACCATGCGCGCTCGCGGGCGTACCGGTGGAACGACGACGGCATGGCCGGGATCTGCGACGACCGGCAGACGTTCTGCTTCGCGCTGGCCCTCTGGAACGGCAGGGATCCGATCCTCAAGGAGCGGATGTTCGGCCTCGGCGGCGATGGCGGCAACCACGGCGAGGACGCCAAGGAGTACTGGTGGTACCAGGACTCGACGCCGACACACTCCTGGATGAGCTGGCGCTACCACTACCCGCAGGCCGCCTTCCCGTACGACGAACTGGTCCGGGTCAACGGGCACCGGTCGCGGGAGGAACCCGAGTTCGAGCTGATCGACACCGGCGTCTTCGACGACGACCGGTTCTGGGCGGTGACCGTCGACTACGCCAAGGCCGGCGTCGACGACATGTGCATCGTGGTGACCGTCTCCAACCGCGGCCCCGAGGCGGCGACGCTGCACGTGCTGCCCTCCCTGTGGTTCCGCAACACCTGGTCGTGGGGCCTGCGCAACCGCCGGGTGCCGGTCATCGAGGGCGGACCGGGACGCCTCGCCGGCCGGCACCACAGCCTCGGCCACATCACCCTCGACGCCGAGGGCGCGCCGCCCGCGCTGATGTGCGACAACGAGACGAACGCGCAGCGGCTCTGGGGCCTGCCCGGCACCAGCACGTACCCGAAGGACGGCATCAACGACCACCTCGTGGCCGGCGCCCCGACCGTCAACCCGGCCGGCGTGGGCACCAAGGGCGCGCTGCACTACGAGCTGACGCTCGGCCCCGGCGAGAGCCGCGAGATCCGGCTGCGGCTCGCCCGGTCCGACGAGCCGGCCGGCCGGCCCGACCTCGGCGACGGTTTCGCCGCCGTGATGGACCGGCGGCGTGCCGAGGCCGACGCCTACTTCGCCGAGCTGATCCCCGCCGCGGCGTCCGCCGAGGAGGCCGCCGTCGTCCGGCAGGGCATCGCCGGGCTGATGTGGGGCAAGCAGTTCTACCACTTCGACGTCAAGCAGTGGCTGAGCGGCGACCCCGGCTCCGCGCCGCCGCCGCCGGGCCGGCGCTACGGGCGCAACAACGCCTGGTGGCACATGAACAGCTTCGACGTCATCTCGATGCCGGACCCCTGGGAATACCCCTGGTACGCGGCCTGGGACCTGGCGTTCCACTGTGTCTCGATCGCCCGGGTCGATCCCGGCTTCGCCAAGTCGCAGCTGCTGCTGTTGCTGCGCGAGTGGTACATGCACCCCAACGGACAGATCCCCGCGTACGAGTGGGCGTTCGGCGATGTGAACCCGCCGGTGCACGCCTGGGCCGCGCTGCAGGTGTTCGAGATCGACGGCGGCCGCGACCACGACTTCCTCGCCCGGATCATGCACAAGCTGCTGCTGAACTTCACCTGGTGGGTCAACCGCAAGGACGTCGGCGGCAACAACGTCTTCGAGGGCGGCTTCCTCGGCCTGGACAACGTCGGCCCGTTCGACCGCTCCGCGGCGCTGCCCGTGGCCGGCGTGCTGGAGCAGTCCGACGGCACCGGCTGGATGGCCATGTACGCGCTCAACCTGCTCGACATGTCGATCCGCCTCGCCCTGCACGACCGCACCTACGAGGACATGGCCACGAAGTTCTTCGAGCACTTCGCCTACATCGCCGAGGCGGCGTACCGGCAGGGGCTCTGGGACGACGACGACTGCTTCTTCTACGACGTGCTGCGGCTGCCCGACGGGCACCGGATGCCGCTCAAGGCCCGCTCCATCGTCGGGCTGCTGCCGCTGGCCGCCACCACCAGGCTCAGCGCGGGCACCCTGAACCGGCTGCCCGGGCTGAGCGCGCGGCTGCGCTGGCTGCTCGCCAACACCTCCGAGTACGCCGACGTGATCAGCGCCCGCCGGCTCTCGCCCGACGGCCGCCAGCAGCGGCTGCTCTCCATGGTGGGCCAGGATCAACTGCTGCGGATCCTGGCCCGGATGCTCGACCCGGAGGAGTTCCTCTCCCCGTACGGGCTCAGAACGCTGTCGCGCGCGCACCGGGAGAAGCCGTTCACGGTGTCGCTCGGCGGCTCGGAGTTCACCGTCGGCTACGAGCCGGCGGAGAGCACGAGCGGGCTGTTCGGCGGCAACTCCAACTGGCGCGGGCCGGTCTGGATGCCGGTCAACTACCTGCTCATCGAGGCGCTGCGCGAGTTCGCCGCGTTCTACGGCCCCGACCTCATGGTCGAATACCCGACCGGCTCGCAGACGAAGATGCCGCTGAGCGCCGTCGCCGACGACCTGTCCCGGCGCCTGATCTCGCTGTTCGTGCCGGACTCCTGGGGCCGCCGGCCGATGTACGGCGCCTCCGAGGTCTTCCAGAACCATCCGGACTGGAAGGACCTGATCGCGTTCCCCGAGTATTTCCACGGCGACAACGGCGCGGGCCTGGGCGCCTGGCACCAGACCGGCTGGACGGCGCTGGTGGTGGACCTGATTCTGACCCTGCATCGATAGGATCGCCCACATGGAGTTCGGTGTCGGTTACTTCCCCACCCATGACGGCATCGGCCCGGGCGCGCTCGCCCGGCGGGTCGAGGAGCGCGGGCAGGACGCCCTGTTCTTCCCCGAACACACCCACATCCCGGCCAGCCGGGAAAGCCCCTGGGGCGACGGCAGCCGCGAGCTGCCCGACAAGTACGCGCACTGCTACGACCTGTTCGTCGCGCTGACCGCGGCGGCGGCCGCGACCAGCACGCTGCGGATCGGCAGCGGCGTGTGCCTGGTCGTCGAGCGCGACCCGATCATCACCGCCAACGAGGTCGCCAGCGTCGACCACCTCTCCGGCGGCCGGCTCGAATTCGGCGTCGGCGCCGGCTGGAACCGCGAGGAGATGGCCAACCACGGCACCGACCCGCGCACCCGGATGGCCCTGCTCGGCGAGCGGGTCGAGGCGATGCAGGCGATCTGGACGCAGGACGAGGCGTCATACTCGGGGCGGTTCGTGAACTTCGACCGGATCTGGTCGTGGCCCAAGCCGGCGCAGCGCCCGTGGCCGCCCGTGCTGGTCGGCGGCGCCGGCCCCACCGTGCTCGACCGGGTGCTGGCCTGGGGCGACGGCTGGTTTCCACAGTGGCACGACCCGGACCTCTTCGCGCGGATCGCCGAGCTCGAGGCCCGCGCGGACCGGCCGATCGAGGTGCAGGTGCTGAGCGTCCCGGCCCAGCCGAAGGCGCTCGAGCAACTCGCGAACGCGGGCGTGCGGCGCGCCTCGTACTGGCTGCCCTCCGCGCCGTGGGACGTGGTCGAGCCCAGGCTGGAGAAGTGGGAGAAGGCGATCGCCGAGCTGATCGGCCGGTGAACACCTCGGCGTTGCGTCCTGGTCGCGCCGACGCAAGGTGCTCGTCTCGGCGGGCGCTGCGAACCGCTTTCTGGTGGGATCCTGACGGGCAAGAAATTCACGGTTCCAGCGGGAAGTTCAATTGCCTTCTATGGCGAGCATGGTTACACAATTAGTCGGCAACGAGGAAGGCGCATCTCAGGGGGAGGAATCAGGCCACTGGAGGTTGATGGTCCGGGTCAGGAAGCTCCCGCTCTCCGGAGGGGATTGGTTCAGATCTGAGATGGAGTTTCCCGATCTTTCGCCATACGAGTTTTTATGGGCGCCGATTCCGATGCGTTCAATCGGTTGGCTGGGATGTGAGAGGGGGATTCAAGGCGGGCCTCTGCGGCCAATGAGTGATGTCGATCTTCAACGAGTTCTGAACGCTTCTACGCGATTGGTGAGCGTGACCCTCGGGTATCACGATTGCGAGTTCTGCTCTGGGGAATCGGTGTTCCGCGGGAATGGCGAGTATCACTACTATTTGAATAGCGGTGAGGCTTATTCTGCTCCGGCATTGATTCTGCATTACATCATGGAGCACAACTATCGGCCGCCCGAAGAGTTTCTGGAAGGTTTGCGCGTCAATTCAGAATTGGTCTGGGACGCTCGGGCCGAACGCCTTTGTGAGGTTCTGGCGGACGAACTTCAAGATTTCGAACTCCGGTGCCAGGCCATATCTGAACTCCCGCACTGGCGCGACCGCAGAGCTTTCGATGCGTTACTGCACGCAATCCGGGATGAGGAGCTTGACGATGTCCTCGGGGAAGAATTGGGGAGGGCTCTGGCGTCATTCATGGACTGCGAATTCGCTGCCGATTCCAAACCCTCTGACCTGCCTCAGGTTGTCAGGTTCGGGATGTGTCTAAAAGATCCTGACGGGATCATTCGGTCCAGCTGATGCCGGGGAGACCCGCCGTCGACGAAGGTGAAACCGACCGGGAGGTCTGTCCTGTGGATTTCGATGCCTTCTCGGCCGAGGTCGACGGCGTTCTTGAGAGCCGTTCGGCCAAGGGCGCGGCAACCCCGCCCTTCGACGCGTGGATCGCGTCGGACGGTGATCTGGCGCGGGTGGAGGCGGAGCTGCGGGTCCGGCTGCCGGAGCAGTACCGGCGGTTCATGCGGGTCTTCGGTGCGGGTCAGTTCCTCTTCCTGTGCCTTGATCCGGTCGTGTCACCCGACGATCGGACCAGGGGCCTCGTCGAGCTGAACTCGGGAGACTTCAGGGTGCCCGGATTCGTCGCCGTCGCCCCGGTCGCAACCGGTGACTCCTGGGGGTTCGTGACGGTGGACGGCGTGTGCGAGGAGCGGGTGAGCCGCTACTGCTTCGAGGAGGAGGTGTTCGGCTTCGAGGCCGAGGATTTCCTGTCCTTCGTCTCCTGGCAGGGCCTGCACGCCGGCCGGGAGGGCTACTGAGGTCAGCGGCCGGGTGCCCGCCAGAACCCGTCCGGCAGCTCGGCCGTCTCGTCGCCGGATCGTTCCAGGTCGGCGGCCCACGGCAGCATGCGCTGGAAGGTCGGCTCGCCGCCGTCGGCGAGTTGCCGGATCATCGAGACGTTGCGCTCGACCCGCCCGATGATCGCGTCGCGGACCGCCGTCCGGTCGCCGGTGTATCCGTACGCGTCAAGGAGCAGGTGGAATCGGCGGTGCCGGTCGGCGGGGTCGGCGAAACCGGCCTGTTCGGCCATCTCGGCCGTCAGCAGCGGCACCCAGGTCAGCGCCGAGAAGGCCAGGTCGTCCTCGCGGCGGGAGGGGCTGGCGGTGTCCCAGTCGACGAAGCCGACCAGGTTGCCGTCGTCCCAGACGGCGTTCCACGGCGACGCGTCCAGGTGGCCGATCAGCAGGCCCGGCTGCCACGGCCGGCGGGTGAACCAGACGGCGTCCGGGCCCGGCCGGAATGCCTCGGTCGCGTCGTGCAGCCTTCGGAGCCAGGCGCCGACCTGCCGGAGCGCGTCGTCGCCGCGCAGCCATTCCGGCCACGGCCGGGTCTCGCCCAGGGTCTCGCCGGGCAGGAAGGTCAGGCGTTCGCGGCCCTGCTCGTCGAAGCCGCGGGCCCGCGGGGCGCCGTCGAAGCCGGCGTCCTCCAGATGCCGCAGCACCGAGTGGACGGTGGCCGTCCACGCCTGCGCGGGGCGGCGGACCTCGTCGCCGACGCGTACGGCTCCGAAGCTGCGCCCGCCCGGAAGTCGTTTTTCGGTCATCCTGTGGTTCTACAGCGAAGATGCCTGCCTGTTACGGCACCACGACGAGCTGCCTCGTAGATCGGGCGTTGCCCGGCGGCGTGGGAGCTTCACCAGCAGGATCTCCGTGGGCCGGCCCCGGAGGCAGTCCGGCACCACGTCGTAGCCGTGGTGCTCCGCCGATCTCGTGCCCCACCGCCGCCTTCATCACACCTCGCGACCGAACAGCGCCGCGATCCGGCGCTGCCAGGCCGGCAGGAACCGGGGCGGGCGCGCGGTCGAGTGGTTCCACCCGTGACCCGGCGCGGGGCGTGCCGCCGTGCCCTGGTGGCCGGCCGGCCGGTCGGCGTGCGGGGGGACCCCGCGGGGGGTGCCGAATTGGGGCTGGACCGACAGCGGATCGTGGCCGAGGCCGTGGCCCTGCTGGACGACGACGGTCTCGACGGCGTGACGACGCGCAGACTCGCCGCGCGGCTGGGCGTGCGATCGCCGACCCTATACTGGCATGTGCCCAACAAGGCGGCGCTGGTCACCGCGGTCGCCGACGCGATACTCGACCAGGAGTTCGGCGACATGTCGCCGCCCGAGCCGGATCAACCCTGGCCGGACTGGCTGGCGGGACTGGCTGGGCGGCTGCGCAGCGCGCTGCTCGCCCATCCCGACGGCGCCCGGGTCATCTCCGCGGCTCAACTGTCCGTCACCATGGCGGCGATCTCCGAACTGGCGATGAGCACCCTGGTGGCGCGCGGCGTCTCATTGCGACAGGCCCGCGTGATCGTCCTGACCGTCGAGCGTTTCACGGTCGGCCACGTCCTCGAGGAGCAGGCCCCCCGCCCGGACGCGGAGGCGCTTAAGGACTTCGACATGGCCGCGTTCACCGAGCGGCACCCGACCGTGGTCGCCGCCATCGCCGAGTACTTCCGGCCCGGCAGCACCGTGGACGACCTGTTCCGCGATTGCCTGGAAGTGGTCATCGCGGGCGCCGCGGTCAAGGCCGCAGGTTAGGTACGCGGACTCAGGATCCGGGCGCCGCGTTCGACAATCATCATCGGCGTGACCTCCTACCCGTGCCCGTACTGCCATGCCCCGGCGAACCTGACCTCCGGCTGTCCCGGCTGCGGCCGCGGCCCGGACGCCGACGCCGCCGAGGTCGTCCGCCTCGACGCGGAGATCCCGGTGCTCACCGCCCGGCTGGCGGGCGCCCGCGAGGCGGTCTCGGCCGCCGACGCGGCGCTGCGCCTCGCCTGGCGGTCGCGCGAGGCCGCGGTGTCCAG
>NZ_JBEZXZ010000223.1:0-13926 GCF_040638275.1 Actinoplanes sp. NPDC026623
GCCCCGGCGCCGCCGGGGCACGCCGGGCGCTCACAGCCGGAAGGAGCCGGTCATCGACGCCGCTCGCGCCGCGCAGCCGAGTAGCGGGAGGTCCAGTACCTCCTCGACGGTACGCAGTGTCGAGCAGTGTGTGAACGACTCGCCGACCCTGAGGTGCGTCGTGGTCGGCGAGATCACCAGGGTGGGGATGTGGTTGTCCGTATCGGTGCCCTCGTCCCAGGTCACGATGACGATCAGGTGGCCGGACCGGTAGTCCGGGCCGGCGAGGACCACGGGCAGCCAGGTCCGCAGCCAGCGGTCGCCCGTGCCCACCCGTTCGGCCGGGCACGGGTCCGCGCCGTGCATGTCATGACAGGCGTCCGGGCTGACGAAGGCGAACGCGGGCAGGGCGCCCGCGGCGATGTCGTCGTGCAGCGTGCCGGACTGCGGATCCCCCATCGGCACCGACCAGCGGGCGCAGTCGCGTCGTTCGTCCACGTAGTAGTTCGCGGGCACGTGGCGTACGAGATAGCGGCCTTCCCTGCCGTTGCCGAGCGCGCACGGGCCTGGCGCCGACTCGGCGTAATCGCGCCATTCGCGCCCGCTCGCGGAGACCTGCCGGAACAGGTTGTCGTCGTGCAGCGGGTGGGCCTTCGGCGCCCGATCGTCGCAGATGCCGTCGGTGGTTCCGCTGGTCAGCAGGATGTAGGCGGCCAGCGATGGGCAACCGGGCGGATAGCCCGCGTCGAGACCGGTGGCGGTGCCGTACCTCGCGGCGAGTTCGTTCAGGTACGGCGCGTCCGGCGAGCCGATGATCTCGTCGTACGCGTGGTTCTCCTCCGCGATCATCATGACCTTGCTGTAGCCGCCGGTGGGCGGCGATGACGAGGGGTGTGCCGGCGCGGGCCGTTCCTTGGCCGTGCACCCGGCGATCACCACCGTCCCGACAAGCAGGTTCGCGATCAGCCGGCGGGCCGGTGTCATGCGACCTGCTCGCGGGTGCGAAGTCCGCGGGTCCCGATGACGACCGAAAGGACCGCGAGGCCGGCGATGATCGCCGCGGCGGCGATGTCGCCGGGGTAGTGCACGCCCGCCCAGACCCGGGAGAACCCAACGGCCAGCGCCGCGACGCCGAGGGCGATGCCCCAGCGGCGGCTCAGGAAGGCGTACACGCCGAGGGCCACCGCGAAGGCGGCGGTCGCGTGGTCGCTGGGCAGCGCGATCCCCGGGTCATGGGGGATCAGCTGGTGCACGGGATGGCTCTGGAACGGGCGCACTTCGCCGTTGAGATGAGACAACACGGTCGCACCGGTGAAGGCGAGGACCAGTGCCACGCCGAGCTTGAACACCGGCCGCACCCGGCGATGCCGTAGGGCGGCCGCGACGAGGCCGGCGGCCATCACGAAGATCGGATAGATCAGCCAGGTCGCCGCGAACTCCATCACGTCGTCCACGCCGTCGGCACGTCCGGCAGCACCGTTGATGAGCTGAAAGAGCTGATAATTCACTGCGCCACCCTGCACAGGCGGTGCTGAGAAAACACTGAATGAGCGAGCGTGGCCCGCCGGCGCCACCCGAAGGGATTACGCGCGGGACCGGCCGTCGCTTCCATCGGGTACCGGCGACCGCGACCGCATCACGCGGCGCAGCAGCAGGCCGACTCCGGGGACGGTCACCAGCACGAACAGCCACGCGCCCAGCAGCACGAAAACGGTCGCCGAGGCGCCGATGAGCACCGGGGTCCCGGAATAGCCGCGGTTGCCGCCCGCCGGGCGTTCCTCCCGGGATCGCATGGTCACCGCACCGACTCTAGCTCCTACCTTCTGTAGGTGCAGAGGTATCGCCAATCGCACGCCCCGCTTGACATTTCCTACAACTTGTAGGATTTTGACGGGGGCAGGTTAGGCTAACCAAAGGGGAATCGTGGGCTCGGTATTCTTCGCCAGCTATCTCATCGGTCTGCGCGACGGCCTCGAGGCGGCGCTGGTCGTCACGATCCTGTTGACAGTGCTCGCCCGCTCGCAACGCCGCGACGGACTGGCACCCCTGTGGACGGGGGTGGCCGCGGCCGTGATCGCCGCCGCCACACTCGGCGCCGTGCTCACCTACGTGGCCACCTCGCTGCTCGACGGCGTACGCCTCGAGCTGTTCGAGGCCGTGACCTCGCTGGTCGCCGTGGCGATGGTGACGTGGATGATCTTCTGGATGCGGCGCAGCGCCCGCACCATCAAGGCCGAACTGACCGGAAAGCTCACCGATGCGCTCGGCATGGGCCGGGCCGCCATCGCCGGTCTCGCCTTCGTCGCGGTCATCCGCGAGGGCGTCGAGATGGTTCTGCTGGTCTTCTCCGCCGCCCAGGCCGCCTCCCAGACGGTCGCCCCCCTGCTCGGCATGCTCGCCGGAGTCGTGTCCGCGATGCTGCTCGGCTGGCTGATGTACAAGGCCGTGGCCCGGGTCAACCTGGGCAGGCTGTTCACCTGGACCGCGGTGCTGCTGATCCTGGTCGCCGCCGGGATCGCGAAATACGCGGTGCACGGCTTCCAGGTCGCAGGAGCGCTGCCCGGCGCCAACACGGTCTCGTACGACCTCTCCGGAACCGTCGAGCCGACCTCCTGGTACGGCACCCTGCTCACCGCCACCGTCAATCTCACGCCGAGCGCCACGGTGCTGGAGATCGTCGTCTGGCTGGCCTACACGGCCGGGGTTCTGATCCTATTCTTCCTCTCACCGAGCAGCACCCTCAAGAAGCCCGAGCCGGTCACTGCCGCGCCGGCATCCGCTTCGGGCCAGGTTCGGGAGACGGCGTAGCGCCCGGCCGCATAAGTCCGGTCAGCGCCGGGACCACAGGTCCGGCATCCCCTTGGCGCGGGAGGGCCCGCCGCTGATCGGGAGCCGGTACATCTGCTGAATGGAGCGCAGCAGGTCGTAGTGGTTCAGGTGGGCACCGTAGGAACCGGGCCGAACACCGGCGCCGGCCACGATCGTCGGGATGTGGTTACTATCGGTCCCGTTGTCCTCGTCGAAGGTGAGCACGAACAGACTGTTGTGCGTCCTGGCCCAGGCGACGTAGCCCGAGAGCTCCTTCTTCAGCCAGGCGTCAGCGCGCACCTTGGGGCAGTCGTGCATGTCGTGGCAGAGGTTCGGGATGACGAACGAGACCGTGGGCAGCCTGCGGAAGTCGTTCGGGAAGTCCGAGTACGGCCGGTTCGCCGAGGCCGGCACGTTGGCGAAGTTCACCCAGGGGTTGTGCCGGCGCACATAGCCCTGATCGGAGCAGCCGAGCCAGCCGGCCGACGGAAGGTCCTCGGAGTAGCCGGCGAAGCTGTAGCCGGCGTCGAGCAGCTGACGGCCGAGGTTGCTCCGGCTGCCGAGATCATGGGGGCACTCGTTGTCGGTGACGCCCTGGGTCGATCCCGAGAACAGCGCCAGATAGTTCGGCTGGCTCGGATGGGTCTCGGCGTAGAAGTGCAGCATGTTCGCCGAGCCCCGGGCCAGCGATGACACCCACGGCGTCTTCGGATCTCCGATCACCGAGTCATAGCGCTTGTTCTCGAGTACGACGATCACCAAGTGGTCCGGTCTCGGCGCCACGGCGGTCGCGGCGGGCACCGTCGCGGCCGTCGGCTTCGCCTCGTTCGCCTCGATCGCCACCATGGCCATTGCCAGCAGGCCCACGGAGGCAACCGACAACACCGATCGCTCAAGCCGATTCATGCGAGTCTCCCGAGAAGGTTTGATGTCCATTTCTCCTACATTGTGTAGGAATAACGGATTCCACTCGGTCAGACACGCCGGGTCAGCGCTGCTCCATCCCGGCCTTACGGGCACGCCGACGCGCGCGCAGCAACTCGATGGCGATCGGCAGCACGGAGACGGCCACAATGCCGATCAGCATCAACTCGATGTGGTCCTTGACGAACCCCACCTGTCCGAGGAAATAGCCGAGGACCGTGACGCCGCAGCCCCACAGCGTTCCGCCGACGACGTTGTATACCAGGAACGTGCGGTAGCGCATCCCGCTCGCCCCAGCCACGATCGGCGTGAACGTCCGCACGATGGGCACAAACCGGGCGAGGACGATCGACCGAGCCCCGTACTTCTCAAAGAAGTCCTGCGCTCGGGTCAGATTCTCCTGCTTGAACAGCCGCGCGTCGGGTCGGCGGAACAGTGCCGGCCCGAAGCGTCGCCCGAACATGTACCCGAACTGGTCGCCGGCCACCGCGGCGATCGACACCAGCAGGCACATCAGCCAGAGCGACTGATGCAGGTAGGTGCGGTCGGCCACGAGGAGTCCGGTCGTGAACAGTAGCGAATCCCCGGGCAGGAAGAAGCCGATCAGCAGGCCGGACTCCGCGAAGACGATGGCAAGGATGCCGATCAGCCCGAAGGTGGAGATCAGCCACTCCGGATCCAGGAATGACGGACCCAGCGCGAGCGGTGCAGCCGGCATCGAAGAATCCTCCCCCACGGCGAACAGACACTTAAACCTACACATTGTAGGATCGGCCCGCCGCGGGAGAACAGATAAGCCAGTCGGGCTGTCCCGTCAGGGCAGCCCGACATGGTCTTGCGGTGCGGTCAGTTCTTCGGCGGGCCGCCCGGCGACCGCAGGTGCGCGGGCGGCGGTTCGGTGGTGCACGTCAGCGGCTCTCCCGTGGGCACCAGGCGTTCGACCGACCCCGGATTTCCGCCGACGGCGGTCAGCTGAGCCGGGGACAGATAGCCGATGAAGAGTTGTTTCCCGTCGGGCATGGCCGCGGGGCTGAAGACGAAGGTGACGTTCGCGTCGCTCCCCCGCTGGCCCTTCATCACCTTCTCGACTCCCGGACCGACGCCACTGGGGCTCAGGGTCCCCGCGTCCCGCGGTCCCCGGCAGAACTCGCCCACCTTGATCAGCACGGGAAACCCGGCCGCGCGCAGCGCACCCTGCAGACCCTGGTGGTCCTCGAAGTAGCGCCGCTTGTCCCAGGTCACGCGGACCGTGCCGTCGTTCTGGCTGTCCACGGTGTATGCGACCGTGCGAATGTGCACGCCGCCGGCCGCGTTCGTGGTCGCCGGTCCCGTGGGCGGGATCAGGCCGAGCGTGACGCCGGTGACCACGGCCGCACCCGCAACCACGGCGGCCGCCGTACCGGCGAGGCGGCGGCGCCGGCGTGCCCGGCCCGCGGCCATGATCTGCTCGGCCGAGGCGTGCATGCCGATGTGGTTCAGTGAATCCTTCAAGGTGTCCAGTACGGCGCTGGCGTCCGTTTCGCGGTCGCTCATGGTCTTGCCTCCAGATCTTCTGCGTTGACCAGATGTGCGCGAAGCGACGCGACGGCCCGCGACAGGTGGGCGGTGACCGTGCCCGCGGCGATCCCGAGCACCCGCGCGGTGCCGCCGGTATCAAGATCCAGGAACACCCGGCAGGCGATGACCTCCCGCTGCCGCCGCGGCAGCCGACGCAGCGCGGCCAGCAGCGCGGGGTCCAGCCCGGTGTCGCCGGCCGCGAGAGCCTCGACCTCGTGGGTGCCGTCCCAGGCGACCTCCCGCCGCTGACGCCGCCACCACGAGACCCGGGCGTTCAACGCCGTGCGTACGATCCAGGCACGCGGCGCGGGATGGCAGGCGACCTTGTGCCACGACGTCCACGCTCGGGTGAACGCCTCGGCCACCAGATCCTCGGCCAGCTGCCGGTCACCCACGCTGACCAGGACCGCCCTCAGGCAGGCCGCCTGATCCGACCGGTAGAACTCCGCGAACTCCCGCTGCTTCACATCCGGTACACGCTTGGAGCGCCTCATCCGCTTACCTCGGCACGAGCGAGCATCGTCCCCAACGGGTGGAGCAGGCGGGCGAATCGGAGGAATCCCGGAGCCCTGCTTGAGGGTGGATCGAGAGTCCTGCTCGATTATTGCCTGTGTCAGAACGAAGACCAAGCGCGGTGCCGACGGCGTGACGGCGACGTTCTTCTACGACAACCCGCAGTGGCCCGGGTACGTGGGCGACGCCAAGACCGGACCGCGCCGGCCCGATCCCGCACACTGGCCGGCGTCCGTGAGCATTCAGCCCACCCTCACCCAGCTGGTCGGCAGCAAGGTGATCGTTCAGACCCCGACCCTCGGGTACGACGCCGGCACCCGCCTGCGCAGCCTCACCTACAAGAACCTCGACCCGAAGCGTGCGTACACAATGAAGCTCAGCACCGCGAACACCTGGGGCACATGCGCCCGCACGGACGGCAGGATCCTGCTCGCGGCCGGCAAGTAGCACCCGCGCCGACCGCACGCCAACCTATCCACCGCCGGCAACACGAACAATCCTTCCGATCTACCTCCGGAATTAATACCTACAAATCAGGCATTATTGGTGGAATGTTGCGCACCCGCGATGTTCGGATGATCATCACCGCGCGAGCACTGCGTACCGCCGGATACGGTGCTACCAGCGTTCTGCTTGCGGGAATGCTGATCGAGGACGGCTGCACCCCAGCCCAGGTAAGCATTCTGGTCGCGACCGCAGCCGCCGGGTCCGTGCTGGCCAGCCTGGTCATCGGGGCGTTCGCCGACCGGTGGGGCCGCCGCCGCTGCCTCATCATCAGCGCCGGACTCATGGCCGCGTCCGGGATCATGTTCGCAGCGTGCGAGTCCTACCCCATGCTGCTGATAGCCGCGTTCGCCGGGACCATCTCACCGTCCACCAACGACAACACCCCGTTCAGCGGGGTCGAACAGGCGATCCTGGCCCAATCCAGCCCGGACCACCAGCACACCAAGGTCTTCACCGCATACAACCTGACCGCACTGCTGGCCGGCTCGATCGGTGGCCTCGCCGCGGCGGCGCTCGGCCACCAGCACCGGGCATCGCCCGGGGACCTGGCCTTCGCCCTCTACGCGATCCTCGCCGTCGGCACCCTCGCCGCCGGCGCCCGGCTGTCACCCGCCGTCGAACCGAACCACGCCAAGGGTAAAACCCGACCCGCTCCCCAGATTGCCGAACAGGAACGGCTGCCGCACCGTGTCCGGGTACTCGCGGGCCTGTTCGCCGTCGACGCGTTCGCCGGCGGCCTGGCGGTGCAGACGATGCTCGCCTGGTGGCTGGCCTACCGGTATGGCGCCACCACCACCCAGCTCGGCATGCTGTTCTTCGCCACCAATGTCATGTCCGCGGTCTCCCTGCTCGCCGCGCCCGTCCTCGCGCGCCGCCACGGGCTGCTCGCGACCATGCTCGTGCCCCACGTCCTGGCGAACCTGCTGCTCCTGTGCCTGCCCCTGGCCCAGAGCCTGGCCGTCGCCGCCACGCTGCTGATCACCCGGCACGCGATGTCCAAGGTAGACGTCCCTGCCCGGCAGGCATTTGTCGCCGCGATCGTCGCCCCGGTTCACCGCACCGCGGCCGCCAGTCTCACCAGCATCGCCCGCAGCGTCGCCGTGTGCGCCAGCCCGATGGCCGCCACCGCGATCCTCGCCGCCCCGGCGCTGCGGGGCGGCAGCATGCTGCTCATCGCGGGTGCCACCGCCATCGGCTACGACGCCGGACTGTGGACCGCCTTCCGCAACCAGCCCGCCCGCCGAAAACCCTGATCCGCCGAATCATCCGGCGCCGGGGCGCCGCGGAACCCCACAGCCCGGGCCGGGTGGATTCGCCCCGGCGGAGGTGCCGGTGTGCGGTACCCACACACGTGCATCGAGGCTCATCGCCGACAACCGTCACACGGCGGTGTAGCCGCCGTCGGCCACCAGGATCGAGCCGGTGATGAACGACGCGGCGTCGCTGGCGAGGAAGACGACGCTGGGCGCGATCTCCTCGGGGAGCGCGGCGCGCCGCTGCGGGCAGTCCTCGATCCAGTAGCGCTGAAACTCCGGCCGGTCCACGGGCGCCATGTCGGTCTTGACGTAGCCCGGCGCGACCGCGTTGACCCGGATGCCGTACGGCGCCCACTCGACGGCGAGCGACTTGGTGAGGTGGTGGACGGCGGCCTTCGACGCGTTGTACGCCGGCTGCCACTGTGGACGGTTGACGATGATGCCCGACATGCTGCCGATGTTGACGATCGAGCCGGCGCGGCGCTCGCGCATGCCGGCGCCCACGGCGAGGGAGGTCTTCCAGAGCGCGCGCACGTTGAGGTCGAACACGTCGGCCCACTGCCGGTCGGTCACGTCGACGGCGTCGGCGTGGTAGCAGACCCCGGCGTTGTTGACCAGGATGTCGATCCGGCCGTCGAAGGCGCTCAGCGCCTGCTCGGTCATCGCGGAGACCTGACCGTCGTCGGTGATGTCGGCGGTGATCGTCACGAGGTCGTAGCCGGCCGTCTTCGCCTGCGCCGCGGCGGCGAGGTTCGCCTCCTCCCGCCGGCCGGCGATGGCCACCCGCGCGCCGGCCTGCGCCAGGCCGAGGGCGAACGCCTTGCCGAGCCCTTGATTGCCGCCGGTGACGAGGGCGGTCTTGCCGTCGAGACTGAACAGGGATGTCATGCGTGTGACCTTCCTCTGGCAGTTGCCGCGAAACACCCGCTACGCCGTGTCGCGGCCCGCCGCGGCGCTCAGGCTGTCGAGATCGATGCGATACCAGGCGGATCGGGTGAAGGCGTGCAACTCGTCGCCGCGGCAGGTGTATCGCAGACCCAGGGCCTCGATGCCGTCGGGCAGCACGACACGGCATCGGCCTCCCCGCTGAATCTGCCCGTCCCGGCCGATCCGCAACATCGTCGCGACGTCGTACTCCACGCCCGGTCCGGTGAGGAGGGCGACGTCGGGCCCGCGCCGCAGCAGATTGTGGGCCGACCTTTGCGGCGAAGGCCCCCAGTCGGTCACCTTCTCGCCTGCCACGGAGACGATGTGAAAGTTCGTGTAGGGGCAGAAATAGGCGGTCTCTCCCGCAACGTTGAGCGAGTAGCAGTCGAAGATGGCGGGCAGCCCGGCATCCGGCGGGTAGAGCCACTCGGTGGTCAGGTCGCTGCCGAAGCGGGCGAGCCCGTGTCCTTCCGGACCACTTCCGCCCATCGCCTCGTCGAAGTATCCGGCCCACACCGACCCGGACGGCGTGGTCAACAGGTGCTCGATGGCGTCGCCGAGGTGGGCCCGACGCTCCAGACCTCCGGCGCCGGTCCATACCTCGGCGTTGGCCTCGCCATGCCCGGCCCGGGCCGCCGCCAGCAGGACGCGCCCCTCGGGCAGCGGCTGCACGAAGCTCACCCGCAGGTCGGTCTCGACCTCGACGGAGGCGACGACGCGGGGCCCGCCCTCGACGTGCCAGGTCACCCGCTTGCGGTTGGGCGCCTCGCGATGCCGCCAGACGGCCAGCGCCGTGCCGTCGGGGCCGACGCCGATCGCCTCGGGCCCCGGATCCATGGCGCCCGGCCGCCCCGGCGTGACGAATCCGTGGCGTCGCAGCGGGGCGACCGGCAGCGTCAGCACCTCCTGCCGCCTCCGCAGGCTCGCCCGGTCGCGATCCGCCTCGGCACTCCTCGCCTGCGTCATCTCATTCCGGCCGGTAGTAGGAGTGGACCGCGGGTTGCCTGGTGTAATTCGGCCCGGCGCGGTCGTCGGCGCCGAGGTACGCGTACGGCAGCGGCGCCGCCGGCCGGCCGGTGCGGGTGATGCGGCGCCGGCGGGCGTCGTAGGCGAAGCCCGCCCGGCGCAGTGCGCCGTGCAGCGCGCGCCCGGCGGGCTTTCCGTCGGGAAGGCGGATGCTGTCCAGGTCGAGGTCGGCGACGAGCAGCCCGTCGTCGGCGAGCCAGCCGGCGGCCCGCGTCAGGGTGGCGAGCTTGTCGCCGACGTAGTGCAGGCCGTGCACGCAGGTGATCAGGTCGAAGCGCCGGTCCGGCAGCCACGAGGTGACCGGGGCGCAGCACAACCGCAACAACGGATTCGGTACGGGCGCGGGATCGAAGTATTCGACCAGGTCGACCCCGACGAGGCTGACGCGGCCGTCGTAGCCGTCGCGGGCGAGCTGTTGGGCGGCCTGGATGAGGGCACGGCCGGTGCCGCAGCACAGGTCCAGCCAGCCCGGCGTGGCGGCGGCGGAGGCCGTGAGTCGCTCCCGCAGCCGATCGACGGGGTTGAATCCGAGCGCCTGGGCGTAGCTGTTCGCACCGGCCAGTTGCCGCTCGCGGTTCATCGCGCAGTTGGCGACCACCGCCGACGCCGCCAGCGTGTCCTCGTCGAGCAGTAGCCGATCCACCTCGACATCCTGCCACGGCGTGATCGGCGTCCGGCTATGTCGAACGGCATAGGCGGGCGCCGACCGGCGGCAGATGTCCGCGACCGGTTCTCCCGGGACGCTGAGGTCATGATCGAGCTTCGGGAACTGACCAAACGCTACAAGGACAGGACGGCGGTCGACGGGGTCACCGTCACGGTGCCGGCGGGGGTGGTGACGGCGCTGCTCGGGCCCAACGGTGCCGGCAAGTCCACCGCCATGCGCATCGTGCTCGGGCTGGACCGGCCCACCTCCGGGACGGCGTTGATCGGCGGCCGGCGCTACGCCGAGCTGCGGAAGCCGCTGCGGCTGGTCGGGGCTCACCTGGATGCCGGCGCCTTCCATCCCCGGCGGACCGGGCGGTCGGGACTGCTGGCGCAGGCCCGGTACAACGGCCTCCCGCGTTCCCGGGTGGAGGCCGTGATCGACGCGGTCGGGCTCGGCGCGGTGGCGGGGAAGCGGGCCGGCACCTACTCGCTCGGGATGGCGCAGCGGCTCGGGATAGCGGGGGCGATGCTCGGGGATCCCGGCACGGTGATCCTCGACGAGCCGGTCAACGGCCTCGACGCGGACGGGGTGCGGTGGGTGCGCGGACTGCTGCGCCGGTGGGCCGGCGAGGGGCGCACGGTCCTCATCTCCAGCCACCTCATGAGCGAGGTCGCCCTGATCGCGGACCGCGTGGTGGTGCTGGGCCAGGGCCGGCTGCTCGCCGACGCGACGACGGCCGACTTCACCGCCGGCCAGGAGGTGGCCGTCGAGGTGGCGGCCGCCGACCGCGAGTCATTCCGGCTGCTGGCGGCGGCGCTGGGCGGCCACGGGGAGCGGGTCGGTGCGGACCGCCTGCGGGTACGCGGGCTGGACGCGGCGACGGTCGGCCGGCGCGCCCAGCAGGCCGGTGCGGTGCTGCGCGAGCTGCGCGCCGACGCGCCGGGGCTCGAGGAGGCGTACGTGCGCCTGGTCGAGGGCGAGGCCGAGTTCGCGGCGGTGGCGGCATGAGAAACGCGTTGAGTGCCGAGTGGGGCAAGACCTGGTCGCTGCGGTCGCCCTGGTTCTGCGTGCTCGCCGCGGTCCTGCTCACCGCGGGCACGGCGTCCACGCTGGCGAACGACTTCGTGCACGACATCGGGCAGGGCCGCCTGCCGCGGTCCGAGACCCTGGCAGTGCTGGAACCGCTGGTGCCGGCGATGCAACTCGGGCAGCTCGCCCTCGTCGCGCTGGCGATGCTGGTGGTCACCGCCGAGTACGGCACCGGCGTGATCCGGTCCACCTTCCTGGCCCTTCCGCAGCGGCGGGCCGTGCTCGTCGCCAAGACCACGGTGGCCGCCGTCGTCGGATTCGGGGCCGGCCTGGGATCGGCGGCCGCCGGGTGGGCCGTCGTCGCGGCGCAGCTGGGCGGTCATGGGCGGCCCGGTGCGCCGATCCCCGCCTGCCTGCGACTCGCCGTGGTCGCGATGCTGGCCTGCGTGTTCACCGTCGCGGTCGGGTTCCTGCTGCGCAGCGCCGCCGGCACCCTGACGACCATGTTCGTGCTGCTGGTCGGCCTGCAGGTGCTCGCACCCCGGATCGGCGAGTACCTTCCGGCCGGCGCGGCGGTGGCGTTCGCGGCCGGCGACGGCGTCCGGCATCTGCTGGTGCTGGCGGCGTGGACGGCCGCCGCCCAGCTCGCCGCCGGCCTGCTGCTGGTCCGCCGGGATGCCTAGGCTGTGGGCATGCACGGGTGGGGCCAGTGGTATGCGCTCGCCGCGGCCCTGGTGGTCGCCGGCTGTTACCTGTGCGCGCGGCGGAGGCTCGCCTGGGCGGCGGTCGTGCTGCTCTGCGTGCTGGAGGCGGTCGCCGCGGTCGCCGTCGCGCGCAGCCAGGACACGGTGTCCTGGCTGCTGGACCAGCTCGTCGTGGTGCTTGCGGTGTTCGCGGCGCTGATCGGCGCCTACCGCCGGCTGCGCCACGAATTCGTCGAGCAGGGCTGGGCGCAGGCCCGGGACGCGCGGCTGCACGAGCGCGCCCGGATCGCCGCCGACCTGCACGACACGCTCGGTCACGACCTCGCCCTGCTGTCCCTGCAGGCCGCCGGCATCCAGGTGACGGCGACAGACCCGGACACCCGGCAACGGGCCGCGGCGGTCCGCGCGGGTTCGGCGGCGGCGATCGACACAGTACGCCGGATCGTCGACCTGCTGGACGTCGAGGCGCGGGCCGACGTCGGCAATGTCCTCGACCGGGCCAGGGCGGCCGGGATGACCGTCGAGGTGACCGGCGCACCGCCGCGGGACGAGTTCCTGGCCCGGCTCGTGTCGGAGGCGCTGTCCAACGCGGCCCGCCACGCACCCGGCGCCCCGGTGAGTATCGCGTTCGACGATCGGCGAGTGGAGATCGTCAACCCGGTGCCGGGCGACGACGTCCCGGGCCGGGCGGGTACCGGCCTGGCGGTGCTGTCGGCGCGCCTCGTGCGGGCCGGCGGCTCGCTGGCGGCCGAGGCCTCGGCCGGCCGGTTCCGGCTGGTCGCCGACGTGCCGGCCGGCCTGGACACCGAGGACCGGCTCGGCGACGACTACCGGTCCCGCCGGTACCGGGTCCGGCGGATGCTGGCCGGCACGGTACTGATCCCGTTCGCCGCGCTGCTGGTCGTGGCGACCGGCTTCTACACCTGGGCGGTCCGCGGCGCGTCGATGGAGGGCCGGGCATTCGCCGAGTTGCGGGTGGGCATGCCGGAGGCGGCCGCGGTCGCGCTGCTGCCCGGGCGGGAGGCGCCGGTTCGGCTGGGCGGCGCGCGCGGGCCGGGATGCCGCTACTACACGGACGGGAACTATCCGCTGGCATACGGCAACTACGTGGTCTGTTTCGCCGACGGCAGCCTGTCCCGGGTGGAGGATCTCACCGGGCGGACCGAATGATCAGAATCCTGCTGGCCGACGATCAGCCCCTGGTCCGGGCCGGCCTGCACACCGTGCTCAGCTCCGACCCGGAGCTGGAGATCGTGGCGGAGGCGGCGGACGGCCGCGCCGCGCTGGCGGCGGCCGAGCGGTTCCGGCCCGACGTGGCGCTGCTCGACATCCGGATGCCCGGCATGGACGGCCTGACCGCGGCCGAGGCGCTGCGGGCCGGCCAACCGGGCATCCGCGTCATGATCGTCACGACGTTCGACGAGGACCGCTACATCGCTCGCGCGCTCGACGCCGGCGTGCACGGGTTCCTGCTCAAGTCCAGCGACCCGTACGAGCTGATCGCCGGCATCAAGGCCGCGATGAACGGGGGCACCGTGCTGGCGCCGCCGGTCGCGCACCGGATCGTCCAGGTGCTGCACGGGGGTGCGCTGCGTGACCGGCTGGCCGCCCGTACCGGCGTGGAGGCACTGACCCCGCGCGAGCGCGATGTGCTCGCGCTGGTCGGGAGCGGCATGTCCAACGCCGAGATCGGCCGCAGGCTGCACCTGGCCGAGGGAACCGTGAAGATTCACGTGAGCGCCCTGCTCGGCAAGCTGGGGCTGGCCAACCGGGTCCAGGCGGCGATCTACGCCTATCGGGCGGGCCTCGCCCAATAGCCGTCCGGGTTCGCGATCGAGCAGGCGGCGGTCGGCTTTCCGCAGGTTCCCGCGCACCACGCCCGGGTGGGGCCGGGCCGGCGGTGCTCGCCGCGTACACGATGATCGTCGGTTGGTTTGGCCTGAGCCGCCGGAGACCGGCGGCTCAGGCGGGGTCGCTCGTCCGGCCCACGGCGATGCCGGCTCCCGCCTCCACCGGCTCGGCCGGGCGGGCGGGCCGCTGCGCGGGC
>NZ_JBEZXZ010000224.1:0-13877 GCF_040638275.1 Actinoplanes sp. NPDC026623
CCCGCCCGGCCGCCCGTGACGACGGTGCCGGCGCCCGCGACGCCGGCCGTGCCGCCCGCGCCTACCACGATCGCGATCCCGCCGGAGCCGCCGCCGCCGGACGATCTGCAGCCGCCGGGCGAGGGCGAGGAGATCGAGGCCCCGGTCAAGATCTGGAGCCGGTGCGACAAAGAGGGCGCCCTCGGCCGGACCGCCGAGGGTGAGGCCGTGCGCTGCCTGCGCGGCCGGCACGGTGACCTGCGCTGGCGGCTCGAGTAGCCAGATCATTTACTTCGCGGTGGGGCCTACACTGGCGCGCATGTCCATCGACCAGGGTCGGCACTCTCTCGGCGTCGACTTCGGCACGTCCAACACCGTCGCGGTGGCCCGCTGGCCCGACGGGCGGGCGCGGCCGATCCTCGTCGACGGCTCCCCGCTGCTGCCCTCCGCCGTCTACGCCGAGCCCAGCGGCAGCCTGGCCGTGGGCCGTGACGCGGTGCACAGCGCCCGGCGCGACCCGGCCCGTTTCGAGCCGAACCCGAAGCGCCGCATCGACGACGGCCTCGTGCTGCTCGGCGACCAGGAGCTGCCCGTCGTCGACCTGATCGCGGCGGTGCTGGTGCGGGTGGCCGACGAGTGGCACCGCGCGGTCGGCCCGGTGCGCCCCGAGGTGACCCTGACCTGCCCGGCGACCTGGGGGGCGACCCGCCGGGGCCTGCTCGCGGAGGCCGCCGCCATCGCCGGCCTCGAGCGGGTGCGCCTGGTGGCCGAGCCGGTCGCCGCGGCCACCTACTTCGCCGAGGTGCTCGGCCGCGACGTGCCGATCGGGTCCGTCGTGGTGGTGCACGACTTCGGTGCCGGCACCTTCGACGCGAGCGTGGTGGCGCGCACCGCGGAGGGCTTCGAGGTCCTGGCCGTCGACGGCCGCGACGACATCGGCGGCCTGGACGTGGACGCGGCCATCGTCGAGCACATCGGCAAGCTGGTCGCCGAGCAGGACGCGGCCGTCTGGCAGCGCCTGTCCGAGCCGGAGACGCTCGAGGACCGGCGCGCCAAGCACCAGCTCTGGGACGACGTGCGGATCGCCAAGGAGCGGCTGTCGCGGATCCAGTCCGCCGACGTGGTGGTGCCGCTGCTCGACCTCGAGTTGCACGTGACCCGTGAGGAGCTCGAGGAGCTGGCCCGGCCGCTGCTCGACCAGACCGTGCGGGTCACCAAGGACCTGCTGAACTGGGCCGACCTGCCGGACGGGCGGCTGGCCGGAGTCTTCCTGGTCGGTGGCGCGAGCCGGATTCCGCTGGTGGCGACGCTGCTGCACCGCGAGCTCGGCGAGGCGCCGGTGGCCATCGAGCAGCCCGAGCTGGTGGTCGCGGAGGGCAGCATCCTGGCCGACGCCGCGCTGCTGGCGGCGGAGCCTGCCGCGCCGGGCCCGACGGCCGAGATGCGCCTGGTCTCCCGCAACAACCCGGAGGCGCCGCCGACGAAGGCGGTCGCGGTCGACGACATGGACACGGTGCCGTCGGCGAAGCCCGCGGCGGGCCTGCCGCCGCCGGCCGTCGACCCGTGGCCGGACGCGCAGCAGCACTGGGTGCCGGACCCGGATCAGACGGTCGCCTCCGAGCCCTCGTGGGACGTGCACGCCCTGCAGAACACCCCGGCGGGTTCCGCCACCGGTGCGGCCGCCGCCACCCGGCCCGGCCCCTCATCGGGTCGCCCTGGTGCGACCAAGCGCGACAAGCGCGATAAGCGGGGCGCCGCGCAGACGGTCGCCGCCCAGCCGGGCCCGGCCGGTTCCCGGTCGGGGGCCTCATCGGCCGCGTCGCGGGCCGCCGCGCCCGCCGGGGTCGCCTCGCGGCCGGTCTCGCCCTCCGCGGTCGCCTCGCGGCGGGTCTCGCCGTCGGCGCGGCCCGGGGCGTCAGCCCGTCCGGCATCCACGGCCCGGTGGGACTCGCCGCCGGCCGCCCGCCGCCCGGCCGCGCCGCGCCGGCGATCGGGTCGCGTGCTGCGCTTCTTCCAGCTCCTGCTGAGCGTCCTCTTCCTGGTCGCGGTGCCCGTGGTCGCGCTGCTCGCGGCGTACAGCGTCAGCGCGGGGGTGCCGATGGACGTGGCGGTCGAGCAGCTGCTGGAGGGGTTGCGCCGACGGCAAGGGTGAGTCTTACTCATCTTTTCCCACCGATCCCGGTAGCGTGCTGACGAGGACCGAGCGGCGGGAGCTGGCATGTCGGAAATGATCGAGGGTCACGGCGGGGACCTGGCGCTGGCCGCGCTGCGGGCGTACGGGGTGACGGAGATGTTCACCCTCTCCGGCGGGCACGTCTTTCCGCTGTACGACGCCGCGCACAAGGCCGGCTTCCCGATCTACGACGTGCGGCACGAGCAGTCGGCCGTCTTCGCCGCCGAGGCCGTCGCCAAGCTTCAGCGCCGCCCGGGCCTCGCCGTCCTCACCGCCGGCCCCGGTGTGACCAACGGCATATCCGGCCTGACAAGCGCGTTCTTCAACGCCTCACCGGTGCTGGTGATGGGTGGCCGGGCGCCCGCCTTCCGCTGGGGCGCCGGGAGCCTGCAGGAGATCGACCACGTCCCGCTGGTCGCGCCCGTCACCAAGTACGCCGCCACGGTCGCCGGCACCGAGCAGATCCCGGCCGAGGTGGCCAGGGCGCTGACCGCGGCCCTGACCGCGCACCGCGGTCCGGCGTTCCTCGACGTGCCGCTCGAGGTGCTCTTCTCCAGCGAGGACGCCGCCGCGCCCGGATCTCCCGAGATCCCCATCGTCGAGCCCGATGCCGACGAGGTCGCCCGCGCCGCCGCGCTGCTGGCCGCCGCCGAGCGCCCGGTCATCATCGCCGGCTCCGACGTGTGGGGCGGCAACGCCATCGCCGAGTTGCGGGCCGCCGCCGAGGCGCTGCGGATTCCGGTCTTCGCCAACGGCATGGGCCGCGGCGCGCTGCCGCCGGGCCACCCGCTCGCCTTCGCCCGGGCGCGGCGCCCCGCGCTCGACGGCGCCGACGTCGTCGCCGTCATCGGCACGCCGCTCGACTTCCGCCTCGGCTTCGGCGAGTTCGGCGCCGCGAAGGTCGTGCACATCGTCGACGCGCCCACCCAGCGCGCCGGTCACGTCGAGACCGCCGTATCGCCCGCCGGCGACCTGCGGCTGATCCTCGCGGCGCTGGCCGACTACCCCGGCCGGCGCGCCGGCCACGGCGACTGGATCGCCGGCCTGCGCGCGGCCGAGGACGCCGGCCGGGCCCGCGACGCCGAGGCGATGGCCGCGGAGAGCGATCCGATCAAGCCCGCCCGGGTCTACGGCGAGCTGCGCAAGGTGCTGGCGCCGGACGCGGTCACCATCGGCGACGGCGGCGACTTCGTCTCGTACGCCGGCCGCTACCTCGAGCCCGCGCAGCCCGGCACCTGGCTCGACCCCGGCCCGTACGGCTGCCTCGGCACCGGCATGGGCTACGCGATGGGCGCCCGGGTCACCTACCCCGACCGGCAGATCTGCGTCCTCATGGGCGACGGCGCGGCCGGCTTCTCGCTGATGGACGCCGAGTCGCTGGTACGGCAGAAGCTGCCCGTGGTGATCGTGGTCGGCAACAACGGCATCTGGGGCCTCGAGAAGCACCCGATGCAGGCCATGTACGGCTACGACGTCGCCGCGGACCTGCAGCCCGGATTGCGCTACGACCGCGTGGTCGAGGCGCTCGGCGGTGCCGGCGAGACGGTGGAGAAGTCGTCCGAGCTGGGCCCGGCGCTGCAGCGCGCCTTCGACTCCGGCGTTCCCTACCTGGTCAACGTGCTGACCGATCCGGCGGACGCGTACCCCCGGTCGTCCAACCTGGCCTGACCGGGTCGCGCCGGTCACTCGTCGTTCTTCTCCAGCTCGCGTTCCCACCGGTCGAGCAGCTCGCGTTCGCGGCGGGACCGCTCGGTGTCCATCGAGCGCAGAAAGTCCGGGTCGTCGTCCGGCGAGGCCGGGCGGGGCGAGCTCGGGCGTATCGGGCCGCCCTCGCGCGGCGGCTGCACCGGCCGTCCCCAGAAGAAGTAGGCGAGGGGGCCGAGTAGGGGGATCAGCAGGATGACGAGCAGCCACAGCGCGCGCGGCATGTTGCGAACCCGATCGGCCGACAGCGCGCCGATCAGCGCGAGCACCACGAGCACCAGCTGCACCGCAACCAGGAGGACGAACAACCGGACCATTAGGCAATGATGACGCGCCGCACACCAAACGGCGACGATCAGAGCATGACAAGCGCGGCGCCGAGCACGGCGAGGCTTACGGTGAGCGCCGCGTACACGGTGACCGTGCGGCGGCCGGGCCGTGGCGGCCAGGCGTTGAGCCCCCGGGCCCGCCGGTAGGCGAGGCCGATCAGGGCCGCCCAGAGCGTCATCGCGGCCCCGGCGCCGAGCCAGGTCCAGGTGCCCGCCCCGGGTGCGAAGGCCGGCCGCGTCGCGAGCAGGCCCACCGCGGTCGCCGAGAGCCCGGTGCGCCGCCAGGCCAGGCGGGTCCGCTCCGCGGAGGCGCCCGGGTCCGGCCTCACGAGAACGCTTTGATCAACACGGCGACGACCAGCAGCAGCGCGCCGAGCGCCACGATCAGGGCCAGCACCGCCGGGAACCGGGACTTCGGCAGGTCGGTGCCGAGCCGCATGGCGCGTTCCGTGCGCGCCCAGTGGTCGACGGCCCGCAGCGCGACCACGCCGCCGAGCAGCAGCAGCGCCACCGCGATGCCCTCGCGCAGGTGGGCGATGGGCAGCGGCGGCAGGAACTGCGCGCAGGCGAGCCCGCCGGCCAGCAGCGCCAGGGCGGTCCGGATCCAGGCCAGGAAGGTGCGCTCGTTCGCCAGCGAGAAGCGGTAGTCCGGCTTCTCGCCGGCCATCGGGGTCTTCTGCGGGTTGAACCACTGGCCGAGCACACCGGCGATTATCGACCAGCGAGACGCGCCGCCCACAACCGGCGCATCTCCCCGCTCACGCAGGACTCGCGGGTGTGTCCACAGGTGCACCAGGCTCCCTCCGGCTCGCTCTGCCGGTGCGGTGGGAGAGGATGGGGCGAACGCGCGGGTAACCCGCGCGAAACAGCTGTCATTTGGCCGGACATGTCCTGGTACCCCCTTGATCAGACTGTAGCGATCATGTGGCGGCTCCGGGTGAGGTGAGTCACTCTCGGTGGTGGAGACCCGAAAGCTACTGGCGGGTAACATCCGGAGAGGACAGCAGTTCCGGCTGTAGGCGTGCGTCCATCAACAGGAGGGTCGTCGAAGCGCGATGAACATCGTCGTACTGGTCAAGCAGGTACCCGACTCCGGTGCTGAGCGCACCCTGAGCGCGGGTGACAACACCGTCGAGCGGGCCTCGGCGAACAACGTCATCAACGAGATGGACGAGTACGCCATCGAGGAGGCGCTGAAGATCAAGGAGGCGCACGGTGGCGAGGTGACCGTCCTGACGATGGGCCCCGAGCGCGCCTCAGAGTCGATCCGCAAGGCGCTGTCCATGGGCCCGGACAAGGCCGTGCACGTCGTGGACGACGCGCTGCGCGGGTCCTGCGCCGTGGCGACCTCCAAGGTGCTCGCCGCCGCGCTCGGCACGCTCAACGCCGACCTGGTGATCTGCGGCGCCGAGTCGACCGACGGCCGCGTCCAGGTCATGCCGCACATGCTGGCCGAGCGCCTCGGCATCGCGGCGCTGACCGGCGCCCGCAAGCTCACCGTGGACGGCGCGCAGCTGACCGCCGAGCGGCAGACCGACGAGGGCTACGAGGTCGTCACCGCGGCCACCCCGGCCGTCGTCAGCGTGTGGGACACGATCAACGAGCCGCGCTACCCGTCCTTCAAGGGCATCATGGCCGCGAAGAAGAAGCCGGTGCAGACCCTGTCGCTCGCCGACCTGGGCGTCTCCGCAGGCGAGGTGGGCACCGCGGGCGCGACCTCCGCGGTGGTCGAGTTCGCGAGGCGGCCGGCGCGGTCCGCCGGCACCAAGATCACTGACGAGGGTACGGGCGGCGAGCAGCTCGTCGCGTACCTCGCCGCCGAGAAGTTCGTCTGAGAGGGGCTCCCACCATGGCTGAAGTACTGGTCGTCGTCGAGGCCTCCCAGGCCGCCGGCGTCAAGAAGGTCACGCTCGAGATGCTGACCATCGCCCGCACGCTGGGCTCCGTATCGGCGGTAGTTCTCGGCGGCGCTGGCGCCACCGAGCAGTTCGCCGCCAAGCTCGGCGAGTACGGCGCCGAGAAGATCTACTCGGGCGAGGGCGAGGAGATCGACGGCTACCTCGTGGCGTCGAAGGCCACCGCCGTCGCCGAGCTGGTCAAGCAGGTCCAGCCCGCCGCCGTGCTGCTCGCCTCGACCCAGGAGGGCAAGGAGATCGCCGGCCGGCTCGCGGTCAAGCTCGACAACGGGCTGCTGACCGACGCGGTCGAGGTGGCCGCGGACGGCACCGCGACGCAGGTCGTCTTCGCCGGCTCCACGATCGTCAAGTCCAAGGTCACCAAGGGCCTGCCGATCATCACGATCCGCCCGAACTCGATCACCCCCGAGCCGGCGCCCGCCACCCCGGCCGTCACCACGCTCGAGGTCACGGCCACCGACGCGGACAAGCTGACCCGGGTCGTCGAGCGGGTCGCCGAGCAGAAGGGCTCGCGCCCCGAGCTCAGCGAGGCGTCGATCGTCGTCTCCGGCGGCCGCGGCGTCGGCAACGCCGACAACTTCAAGCTGGTCGAGGAGATGGCCGACCTGCTCGGCGGTGCCGTCGGCGCCTCCCGCGCGGCGGTCGACTCGGGCTACTACCCGCACCAGTTCCAGGTGGGCCAGACCGGCAAGACCGTGTCTCCGCAGCTCTACGTTGCCCTGGGCATCTCCGGCGCGATCCAGCACCGGGCCGGCATGCAGACCTCGAAGACGATCGTCGCGGTCAACAAGGACCCCGAGGCCCCGATCTTCGAGCTCGCCGACTTCGGTGTGGTCGGTGACCTGTTCAAGGTCGTGCCGCAGGCCGACGACGCGATCCGCAAGCGCAAGTAGGCGACAGGTTCGAGGCGGCCCGGCGGAACCTGCGCCGGGCCGTTTCGCGCTCAATCCATCCGGCCCGTTTCGGTTGACGCCTCAAGGCATAAGCTTCACGTTGATGGTTTACCTGGATCACGCGGCGACCACGCCGATGCTCGCCGAAGCGCTCGACGCATATGTCGTGGCCGCCCGCGAGGTCGGCAACCCGTCGTCCCTACACGCTGCCGGCCGGTGCGCCCGCCGGCTGGTCGAGGAGTCCCGCGAGCGCATCGCCGCGGTGCTCGGCGCCCGCCCGTCAGAGGTGATCTTCACCAGCGGCGGCACCGAGAGCGACAACCTGGCGACCAAGGGCATCTATTGGGCCCGGCGGGGCGCCGACCCGCGCCGCAACCGGGTGGTCGCGTCGGCGGTCGAGCACCACGCCGTGCTCGACGCGGTCGACTGGCTCGGCGCACACGAGGGCGCCGACGTCAGCTGGCTGCCGGTTGACGCGGCCGGCCGGGTCGATCCGGAGTCGCTGGCCGGCCTGCTCGCCGAGCACGGCGACGAGATCGCGGTGATCAGCACCCAGTGGGCGAACAACGAGGTCGGCACGATCCAGCCGGTTTCCGAGCTGGCCGCGCTCGCCGCGCGGGCCGGCATTCCGTTCCACACGGACGCGGTGCAGGCGGTCGGCCAGGTTCCGGTCGACTTCGCCGCGAGCGGCGTCGCGGCGCTGACCCTCACCGGCCACAAGCTGGGCGGCCCGGTCGGCGTCGGCGCGCTGCTGCTGGGCCGCGACGTCGCCGCGACACCCCTGCTGCACGGCGGCGGCCAGGAGCGCGACGTGCGCTCCGGGACGCTGGACACCCCGGGAGTCGCGGCCTTCGCGGTCGCGGTCGAGACCGCGGTCAAGACCCAGCAGGAGTACGCGGCCAGGGTCGCCGCGCTCCGCGACGACCTGGCCCGGCGGGTGCGGGCGGCGGTGCCGGACGCCGTCTACAACGGCGAGACGGCCGACCGCCTGCCGGGCAACGCGCACTTCTCCTTCCCCGGCTGCGAGGGCGACGCGCTGTTGCTGCTCCTGGACGCGCAGGGGATCTCGTGCTCGACGGGCTCGGCCTGCTCGGCGGGCGTGGCGCAGCCGTCGCACGTGCTGCTGGCGATGGGCGCGGACAACGACCGGGCCCGCTCGTCGCTGCGCTTCACGCTGGGCCACACGTCCACGGCCGCCGACCTCGACGCGCTGCTCGCGGTGCTGCCGGGAGCGGTCGAGCGGGCCCGCCGCGCGACCGCGTGGAAGACCCCTCGCTAGGGCACAGCTGGCGGATCATGGCGGCCTGCGCCGGGTCCAGCTTCCACCCCACTTGCGACGCGAAACCTGGACCTCGGCTCGGCAACGCCATGATCCGCCAGCTGCGCCCCAGGGACTTCCCCGCCGCTGTGTGGGTTGCCGGCAGTGGCGGATAGGCTGGCGGACGTGCGAGTTCTAGCAGCCATGTCCGGTGGGGTCGACTCCGCCGTCGCCGCCGCGCGCGCTCGTGACGCGGGTCACGACGTGACCGGCGTGCACCTGGCGCTGGCGCGCAATCCGCAGACCTATCGGACCGGCGCGCGGGGCTGCTGCACGCTCGAGGACTCCCGGGACGCCCGGCGGGCCGCCGACGTCATCGGCATTCCGTTCTACGTGTGGGACATGGCCGAGCAGTTCCACGAGGACGTCGTCGACGACTTCGTCGCGGAGTATGCGGCCGGCCGCACCCCGAACCCCTGCCTGCGCTGCAACGAAAAGATCAAGTTCGCCGCGGTGCTGGACCGTGCGGTCGCCCTGGGCTTCGACGCGGTCGTCACCGGCCACCACGCCCGGCTCGGCGCCGACGGCCTGCTGCGGCGCAGCGTCGACATCGCCAAGGACCAGTCATACGTGCTGGCCGTCCTGACCCGCGCCCAGCTGGACCGGGCGATCTTCCCGCTCGGCGACTCGACCAAGACCCGGGTCCGCGAGGAGGCCGCCGAGCGCGGCCTCGCCGTCGCCGACAAGCCCGACTCGCACGACATCTGCTTCATCGCCGACGGCGACACCCGTGGCTTCCTGGCCGCGCGCCTGGGCGAGGCGCCGGGCGACATCGTCGACTCCCGCACGGGGGCCGTCCTCGGCCGGCACGCCGGCGCGTATTCCTACACCGTCGGCCAGCGCAAGGGCCTGGACCTGCGGGTCCCCGCGCCCGACGGCCGCCCGCGCTACGTGCTGTCGATCACCCCGAAGACCAACACGGTCACGGTCGGGTCCCGCGAGGACCTCGAGGTCGACCTGGTGACTTCCACCCGGCCGATCTGGCACGGCGAGCCGACGCCCGTCGAGTGCGAGGTGCAGTTGCGCGCGCACGGCGAGGTGGTCCCGGCCGCCGTGACCGTCAGCCCGGACGGCCTGCGGGCGCGGCTGCACACGCCGGCCCGGGGAGTCGCCGCCGGGCAGGCCATCGTCGCCTACCGGCCCGATCCGGCCGGTGACATCGTGCTGGGCTCGGCGACGATCGCCACCGGTGCCGTGGCCCGGGACGACGATCCGGGCGACCGGGCCGGCCAGGACAGGGCCGGCCAGGACAGGGCCGGCCAGGACAGGGCCGGCGAGGACCGGGTGCCGGCCGGCGCCGCTGGTTCGCCCGGTGTGGCCGGGCCGGCGCACGGTGCCTGACTTCCCCTGGCCGTCCGGCGCGGCCACCGGGCTCGGTTCGCTGCCCGGCACCGACGTCGCCGAGGCCCAGCGCCTGATCATCGGCGAGCTGCCCGACCTGCCGCACCTCGCCGAGCTGCCCGAGCGGGGGCCGGGCGCCGACATGATCGGGCGCAGCGCCGGCCTGCTGGTCGAGCTCCCCGTTCAGCTCTACGTGGGGCGCTGGCAGATGGCCCCGCGCCCGGGCCGGGACCAGCGCCGCATCGCCGATCTGCTCGAACGCGACCTCGACCAGCTCACCGAGCAGGCCGACCGCTACGCCGGGCCGGTCAAGGTGCAGGCCGCCGGGCCGTGGACCCTGGCCTCGAGCCTCGACCTGGCGATCGGCGGTCGCATGCTGCGCGACCCCGGTGCCGTGCGCGACCTCACGGACTCGCTCGCCGAGGGGCTGCGCCGGCACGTCGCCGATGTGCGGCGGCGCCTCCCGCACGCGTCCGTGCTGCTCCAGCTCGACGAGCCGTCGCTGCCGGCGGTCCTCGCCGGACACATTCCGACCGAGAGCGGGCTGAGCGCCTACCGGGCCGTCGACGGCCCCGATGCCGCTAGCGCGCTGCGCACCGTCGTGCAGGTCGTCGGGGTGCCGGTCATCGTGCACTGCTGTGCTCCCGCCGCACCGTTGCAGGTCGTGCGGGACGCCGGGGCCGCGGCCGTCGCGCTCGACCTGGGGATGCTGAAGGATCTCGACCCGCTCGGCGAGGCCCTCGAGGCGGGTCTCGGCCTGTTCGCCGGGGCCGCGGCCACGCGCCCGGCTCCCGGGTCGCCACCGCTGACGTCGGCGCAGGTCGCGGAGCGGGTGCGCAGGCTCTGGAGCAGGCTCGGCTTTCCCGCGGCCCGGCTGCCCGGCCAGGTCGTGATCACGCCCGCCTGCGGCCTCGCCGGTGCGGCGCCGTCCTATGTGCGCGCCGTGCTGAAGGCCTGCCGCGACGCCGGTCGCCGTCTGGCCGAAGTCTGACGATTCCGGCGCATTCGCCGGGGCGCGCCGGGCATCATGCACTCATGATTGGACGTCTGGACACCGTCGTCATCGACTGCCCCGATCCCCGTGCCCTGGCCGGCTTCTACTGCGAGCTGCTCGGCATGCACGTCGTCCGCGACGAGGGCGACCGGGTGACCGTCCGCACCGACTCGGACGCGCCGAGCCTGGCGTTCCAGAAGGCACCCGATCTCCTTCCGCCGGACTGGCCGGACCGGCATCGGCCGCAGCAGTACCACCTGGACGTGCGGGTGGACGACGTCGAGGCGGCCGAGCGGCGGGTGCTGGCGGCCGGCGCCAAGCGCCTGGACGGCGGCGACGGCTGCTTCCGGGTCTACGCCGACCCGGTGGGTCACCCGTTCTGCCTCCGCTGGTGAGCACGCCGCACTCCTGACGTCCGGCGGCGCGGCCCGGCACGTCTGCGGTTTTGTCGGACCGGGCGACTAACGTGCCGTGGGAAGGACGAACACGGAGGTCTTTGCGGTGTCTGAGAAGCAGTCTGTCGAGGCGGAGCCGGCCGCCGCCGAGCAACTGGCGCAGGGCGGGCCGACCGCCGAGCAGGTCGCCGCGGCCGGCACCGAGCCGACCTCCGAGGCCAGCGCCCGGCATGCCGCGCTCGCCGATGAGCTGCGCGGCCACCAATACCGCTATTACGTGCTCGACTCGCCGACCATCGCCGACGCCGAGTTCGACACGCTGCTGCGCGAGCTCGAGGAGCTCGAGGAGCGTCATCCGGCGCTGCGCACCCCCGATTCCCCCACGCAGATCGTCGGCGGCTCGTTCTCCACGCTGTTCACCCAGGTCGAGCACGCCGAGCGGATGATGTCGCTCGACAACGTCTTCGACGACGCAGGGCTGACCGCCTGGTCCGAGCGCACCGTGCGGGACGCGGGCGGGCCGGTGCAGTTCCTCTGCGAGCTCAAGATCGACGGCCTGGCGATCAACCTCACCTACGAAAAGGGGCGCCTGGTCCGCGGCGCGACCCGCGGCGACGGCCAGACCGGCGACGACGTGACCTCCAACGTCCGCACGATCCGTGAGATCCCCGAGCGGCTGGCCGGCGACGACCCGCCCGACCTGCTCGAGGTGCGCGGCGAGATCTACTTCCCGGCGTCTGCGTTCGCCGACCTCAACGCCTCGCTCGTCGAGCAGGGCAAGGCGCCGTTCGCCAACCCCCGCAACGCCGCCGCGGGCAGCCTGCGGCAGAAGGACCCGAGGATCACCGCGTCGCGGGGCCTGCGCATGGTCGTGCACGGCATCGGCGCCCGCACGGGTTTCCGGCCCGATTCGCAGTCGCACGCCTATGCGGCGCTGAAATCCTGGGGCCTGCCGACCAGCGACCGGTGGCGGCTGGTGGAGTCGATGGCCGAGGTGCGCGACTACATCGACTACTACGGCAAGCACCGCCACGACGTCGAGCACGAGATCGACGGCGTGGTCATCAAGGTGGACTCGGTCGCCCTCCAGGGCCGGCTCGGCTCGACGAGCCGCGCGCCGCGCTGGGCGATCGCCTTCAAATATCCGCCCGAGGAGGTCACCACCAAGCTGCTCGACATCGCCGTCAACGTCGGGCGGACCGGCCGGGTGACCCCGTTCGCCCTGCTGGAGCCGGTGCTGGTGGCCGGTTCGACGGTGGCGCAGGCGACGCTGCACAACGCCCGCGAGGTCGAGCGCAAGGGCGTGTGGATCGGCGACACGGTGGTGCTGCGCAAGGCCGGCGACGTGATCCCGGAGGTGCTCGGCCCGGTGATGGAGTTGCGGCCGGACGACGCGCGCCCCTTCGTCATGCCGACCGAGTGCCCCGAGTGCGGCACGCCGCTCGCCCCCGCCAAGGAGGGCGACATCGACATCCGGTGCCCCAACGCCCGGCACTGTCCGGGTCAGTTGCGCGAGCGCCTGTTCTACCTGGCGGGGCGCGGCGCCCTCGACATCGAGGTGCTGGGCTACAAGGCGGCCCGCGCGCTGTATGAGTCGGGCGTGCTGACCGACGAGGGCGACCTCTTCGGCCTGACCGCCGACGACCTGCTGCGCTCGCCCTTCTTCGTCAACATGGACGGCAGCCTTGGCAGCAACGCGGTCAAGCTGCTGGAAAACCTGGAGGAGGTCAAGCAGCGGCCGCTGTGGCGGGTGCTGGTGGCGCTGTCGATCCGGCACGTCGGCCCGACGGCCTCCCGCGCGCTGGCCCTCGAGTTCGCCTCGATGGAGGCGATCGAGTCCGCGATCGCGCAGGACCGGATCGCGGAGTTGTCCGCGGTGGACGGCGTGGGTCCGACGATCGCCGAGAGCCTGCGTGACTGGTTCGCGGTCGATTGGCACCGCGAGATCGTCCGCAAATGGCGCGAGGCCGGCGTGAAGATGGCGGAGGAGCGGACCGATACCGGCCCGCGCCCGCTGGCGGGCCTGGCGGTCGTGGTGACCGGCACGCTCTCCACGCACACCCGCGACGAGGCGTCCGAGGCCGTGATGGGCCGGGGCGGCAAGGTGAGCGGCTCGGTGTCGAAGAAGACGGCCTTCGTGGTGGTGGGCGACAACCCGGGCAGCAAATACGACAAGGCCCTGTCGCTGCGGGTGCCGGTGCTGGACGAGGCGGGCTTCGCGGTGCTGCTGGCGCAGGGCCCGGAGGCGGCGCGCGAGGTGGCCGAGATCGCGGAGGAGCCGGTCAAGGAGCCGAAGCGCAAGGCCGCGCCCGCGGCCGCCGAGGAGGCGACGGGTTAGCCCACCAACGGGTGAAATCTCGGGTGTTCCGCGTTCAGGCAGATATGCCGATTTGGTAACGGCGAGTCTGTTTCGCGTAGTTTTGTCTACGCGGATCTATGGTGAGGAAGATCGTTCGGTCGACACCACCGTGGAGGTCGCATGGATGCCGCACAGCAGCGCAGCTCCATGCCGGGCGAAGGGCAGCCGGGCGAGGAGCGTGCCACGGGCGTGCGGGGCGGCGGCCGGCCCGCGGCACCGGGCGAGACCACAATGGCCCCCGGTGAAAGCGCTTCCGGGTGCGACGATCCACGGTGCTGCGCCGGCGCCGGCGATTTGCGCTCCGACGCCGGCTCTCGTATAAGGACCGGCCCGGCCCCGGACGGCCCATTCGACGGCCGGCCGCGGGCCCGGCGTCCGGACGACGGCCCGGTCTCCGATGGTCGTGACGGTGATGCCCGGGCGGGTGGCCGGCGAATCGGCGGCCGGTGGCGGCGGGGCGCGCCCAGCCCCGCCGC
>NZ_JBEZXZ010000225.1:0-13849 GCF_040638275.1 Actinoplanes sp. NPDC026623
GGAGGTCGCGCCGGGCGACCTTGGCGACGCGGGGCGCCCGGCGCGCCAGCAGGCGGTGCACGGCGCCGGACGCGAGGACGGCGACCGCGAGCGCGGCGAGCGCCCAGGGCAGGAAGTCGATCGGCCCGCGGCCGGTGGCCTGCGGCGGGACCGCGGAGATCAGCACGCGCGACGCGCCGGAGACCGAGCGGCCGGTCACGATGATGCTCGCGCCGGACTGGCCGGCGGCGACGAGCGTCTGCGGCACCGAGACCCGCACCTGGCCGTTCGCGTCGCTGCGGGCCTGCTGGATCGGCTCGCTGCCGAGGCGGATGTCGACGACGGCCTTCGGCCGGTACGCGAACCCGCTCACCTGAAGCTGCTTGCCGCCCTCGACCCAGCTGAGCACGAGCTTGTCCGTGCCGGGCCTGGTGGCGGCGGCGGCCGGCGCGGCCTGCGTCAGGAGCAGGGCGCCGCAGAGGCCGAGCATCGCCATGATGACGACGAGGACACGACGACCGGTGGTGGCTGAGTTCCGCATGTCCACCAGGTTGCGGCATCGCGGCCGCCATCGGAATGGCCGCGAGCCAACCTTGCCCCTCGCCTGAGCCAACCTTGATGTTCGGGCGGCGGGCGGCCCCGGTAAGGCTCAACCGGCCGCGCCGGACGCCGATGGGGGAGACATGCCGCTCGATCCGCCTCTGGACCCGTCTCTGGACCCGTCTCCGGACCCGGCCCGGCACTACCGCGTCCTGGACGTGCCCGCGCTCGCCGACCGGCTGTGGCGGGTGCCCCTCGCCCTCGCCGCCGCGATCTTCGTCGCCTGCGGGCCCGCGCACGCCCTGGGCCAGACCGAACTCGTGTACTACGGCTCCCTCGCCGGCCTGGCGCTGGCCGCGGCCGCCGTGCCGCTGGGCCTGCTCGGGTTGCGCGGACAGCCGCCGTCCGACCCCGCCTGACCACGCCGCCCGCGGCCCCAGACCTCTCAGGGCGACACCGCGCCGGCCGATTTTACCGGCGGCGCGCCCGCCCGGGCCGCCTCGCGGACGGGCCTGCTGAGGAGGAGTTGCGACGTGCGACCTCTCTTCTCGCGTGCCGCGTGGCAGGCCTCGCGGCCCTACCTGATGGTGCTCGCGCTCAACGCGCTCATCGTCAGCCAGTGGTTCCGCACCGGAACCTTCATCGCCGGCGGCGACATGGGCCCGTACATCCGGCGCGGGTGGGCGCCCGAGGCCACCTGGTCGTGGAACCACCAGACCACCGGCACCGGCTCGGCCGGCTACACCGTGGCGCGGGGCTTCGAGTTCGTCCTGATCTGGGCGTGCAAGGCCGTCGGGCTCAACGAGTACTCGGCGCAGTGGCTGTTCTACATCTGCATCTACGGCCTGGTCGGCTTCGGGGTGGCCTACCTGGCCGGCGCGTTCGTGCGCAACCAGGCGGCGATCGTCACGGCCGGCACCTTCGGCCTGCTCAACGGCTTCTTCCTGACCCGGCTGCCGAACCCGCTGAACATCATCTCGGTCGGCTCGGTCGCCCTGATCACCGGCATCGCGATGCGGGTCGCGCAGGGCCGGCGGGTGCCGGCGCCGATCGCCGGGTTCGCGCTCATGCCCACGTCGTTCCTGGCGTTCAACCCGCCGATGCTGGTGGTCGCGTTCGCGTGGGCGGTCGGCGGCACCCCGCTGCTGGCCGGGCTGGTGCTGGGCCGGGCCTCGGCCGTACGGCTGCTGAAATGGTTCGTGGCCGCCGTGCCGTGGGCGATCGGGCTCAACGCGTTCTGGCTCGTCCCGCTCGCGCAGAGCTTCGGCGGCGGCGGTGGCGCCACCGCCAACGCGACCTTCACCGACCCGACGAACTGGTCCTGGTCGCAGGTCAACAACTCGCCGCCGAACATCCTCACGATGGTGGCCAACTGGGCCTGGTTCCGCCCGCAGTACCTGCCGTTCGCCGCCGACCTGGACCGCCCGTGGTGGCTCTGGATCCGCTACCTGCTGCCCGCGCTGGTCTTCCTGGCGCCGCTGCTGGCCCCGCGCCGCCTGCGCCGGGTCGCGTTCGGCCTGATCCTGCTGGTTCTCGTCTTCGTGTTCCTGGCCAAGGGCCTGCGCCCGCCGTTCGCCGGGATCAACATGTTCCTGTACCAGCACGCGCCGGGCTTCTGGCTGTTCCGCGAGCCGATGAGCAAGCTCGGACAGCTGCTCGTCAGCTTCTTCGCCGTGCTGCTCGCCATCGGTGTCGAGGGCACGCTGCTGCGGCTGAGGTCGCTGCCCCGCCTGAGGCTGCCGGGGTGGCCGCGCCGGCTCGGGTACGCGGGGGCGATCACCCCGCTGCTGCTCGTGCTCGCCTATCCGTACCCGCTGTACACCGGCGGGGTGATGCCCGACGAGCGGCCGACCCAGCCGTCCACCCACGTGCGCGTCGCGCAGGAGTGGTGGGACATGGCCGCGCACATCGACGCCGATCCGCGGCCGGGCAAGGTGCTCGTGCTGCCCCTGGACGACTACTACCAGATGCCCACGACGTGGGGCTTCTTCGGCGCGGACAGCATCGCCAACCTGCTCATCCAGCATCCGGTCGTGCAGCCCAAGCCCGGCGGCTACTTCGGCGAGGTGCCCGGCTTCGGCGCGGACGTGCACGCCGTGGAGACCGCGCTGCTCGCCGGCGACCTGACGCCGGTGCCGAAGCTGCTCGACGCCATCGGGGTCAGCCGGGTCATCGTGCGGCACGACCTGGTCCGCGGCCTGCCCAACCGGTACTTCGCCGACGACCGCATCCTGGGCGCGGCGATGAGCCGGACGCCCGGCGCGGTGCTCGACGTCGACGGCACGCTGCAGATGTGGATGTTCGGCGGCGGCACCAACCCGACCATGCGCACCTACGACCGGGTCCTGGACGCGCCGGCCCGCCCCGACGCGGGCGCGGCGGTGCTCGGCACGGTCGACACCCGTACGGCGATCGCCGCGCGCAAGGACACCACGCCCTTCGCCCTGAGCCCCCAGGTGGACGACACCGTCACGGTCACGCCGGACGTCGTGCACTGGCCGGTGCCGGCCGTGGACAGCGGCTCACCCACCACGACCGTCGACGTGGCCGCCGGCCGGTACACGCTCGCACAGCGGGCGCGCGCCGCCGCGGTGCTCACGCCCCGCCTGGACGCCGCCAACACCCGCCTGCTGCTCGAGGATCCGACCGTCGTGAAGGTGGACGGCAGGGCCGTGTCGAGCCGCCCGCCGCTGTCGGTGCCACTGCCCGCGGGCCGCGACATCCGCGCGATCGCCACCGGCAACCGGACCGTTTCGCTCGACGGCGCGGGCACGCCGGCCCCGGTGCCGGTCGGCTCCGCCACCGACCTCACCCTGCTGGCCGCCGCGGCGAAGCCGGCCGCCGCCAGCGGATACTCGCCGGTCTTCGACTGCAACAACTACGAGCCCCGGCCGTGGAAGGAGCTCGGGCTCGCCCGGACCGTCACGGAAACGGCCGCCGGCCGCACCGTGCGGCTCACCGCCGCCGACCACGCCGCCTGCACCCAGGTGGTGGTCCGCGACGCGAAGCCGGGCCAGGTGTACCGGGTCCAGCTTCAGTACCGCAGCATCACCGGCGCACGCCCGCAGATCTGCCTGTGGCAGGCCGGGGTCTCCGGGTGCGAGCTGAGCGGCCGGCCGGTGCTCGACGACGACTGGACCTCCTACGAGAAGGTCGTCACGATGGACAACATCGCGGACGAGCTGCGGATCATCCTGCACGCCGACGTCGGCGAGCGGCTCCGGCCGAAGACCGTCACCGAGTTCCGCGGCCTGCGCATCGTCGCGCTGGAGCCGGTCGCCACGACGACGGTCTTCCCGCCGGCCGTGCCCGAGGTGACCGTGGATCTCACCGCGGGCCGGCACGAGCTGCGCGTCGACGGCGGGCTGGCCGGTTCGGTGCTCGGCGCGTTCGAGCCGCTTGACGACTGCTACCGCTACGACGACCAGACCACCGAGCAGGCCGGGCTGGACGCCGAGTCGCAGGTCGGCGCGGACGGCGAGACGACCTACACCCTCAAGGCGGTCCGGCACCTGGCCTGCATCGGCGCGCCCACGAGGGGCATGGGCGCCTCGTCGCTGTACGAGCTGTCCATGGAGGCGCGCAGCGTCGCCCTGCGCAACCCCAAGTTCTGCCTCTACCTGCGCGGCCCGGACCTGTGCCGCACGCTGCCGACGGTGGCGCTGTACCAGGGCTGGACCTCCTACGAGGCGCTGATCCCGCCGGACCCGACCGCGGTCGACACCCGGCTCTACCTGTACGGCCTGCGCGACCTCGAGGAGAAGAACCAGTCCCGGGTCGAGTACCGCGGGGTGCGGCTGCGCCCGGTGGCCACGCCCAGCGCGATCGTGCTGGTGCGCAACGCCGAGCCCGCGGCCACCTCGACCGTCGACTTCACGAGGCAGAACCCGGCGCAGTTCTCCGGCACGGTCGTCGCCTCCGGGCACACCGCGGTCGCGCTCGCCGAGAGCGCCGCACCCGGCTGGACGCTCACCGGCGTCGAGGGCGCCCGCAAGGTCACCCTCCAGGGCTGGATGAACGGCTGGCTGCTGCCCGGGGGCGGCAAGGTGACGATGCGCTACGCCCCGGCGCGGGTCAGCCGGTACGCGCTCTTCCTGCTGCCGGTCGTGGTCGCCGCGTCCCTGGCGTTCATGTACGTGTTCCGCCTTTCCGCCGGCCGGGTCGGGCCGTTGGTGTGGCTGCGCCGCCGCAACCGGTGGATCGAGCCGCTGCTGGCGCGCCTGCCGCGGCCACGCCCGGGGCAGTGGATGCACCGGGTGCTGGGGATGCTGCGGATGCCGGGGAGGCGATCCGGATGATCGGGAACATGGTCCGCCGGGCCCGCCTCGCCGGCGGTGCGCTCGGCCGCCGCCGGCTGGTGTCGATCGTCGCGCTGGCGGTGGTGCTGCTCGTCGCCGCGGCGGCGCTGCTCAGCCGCTGCTCCTCCGGGCCGGACACGGTGCGGGTGGCGGCGGTGGGCGACATGGCCTGCGATCCGGACGACCCGGACTTCGCCGGCGGCGCGAACGACCACTGCCGCCACCGGCAGGTCTCCGACCTGGCGGTCGCGCTGAGGCCCGACGCGCTGCTCGGCCTCGGTGACTTCCAGTACGAGATGCCGACCATGGACGCGTACCGCAACGTGTACGGGCCGAGCTTCGGGCGGCTGCTGAGCCGCACGGTGCCGGTCTTCGGCAACCAGGAGTACAAGGTTCAGGACGCCAACTCGTTCACCGCGTACTTCGGCAAGCAGGTCAAGGATCCCGTGCTGGGGTACTGGTCGCAGGAGATCGGCCGCTGGCATCTGGTGGTGCTCAACTCCAACTGCGCCGCCGTCGCCGGTGGCTGCGGCCAGGGTTCGCCCCAGCAGACCTGGCTGGCCGACGACCTGAAGAACACCGGCCGGAGGTGCGTGATCGCCGCGTGGCACCACCCCCGCTGGTCGTCCGGCATCGCCGGCTCCGACACCCGCACCGCGGACCTCTACCGCACCCTCTACGAGAACCGGGTCGAGATCGTGGTGTCCGGCCACGATGCCGACTACGAGCGGTTCGCCCCGCTCAACCCGGACGGCAAGGCCGACCCGCTCGGGGTGCGCCAGTACGTGGTGGGCACCGGCGGCCAGGCGCACTACCGGCCGGGCCCCGGCGACGGCGGGCGTGACGAGAACGGCAGGCTGCCGGCGAGCGCCGCCCCCATCACCGGCGAGTTCGTGGACTTCGACCACCACGGCGTCCTGGACCTGGAGCTCGGGCCGGACTCGTGGAGCTGGAGCTTCCACGCGGTCGGCGTCGGCGAGGCGCTCGACAAGGGCGAGGCGTCCTGCTTCTGACGCCGCGGTCAGGCGCCGGGCGGTTCGGGCAGCTCACGCATGCGCGGCACCGGGGAGAACAGGACGAAGAGCACGCCGGTCACCGCACCGACCGCGCCGACCCACAGGCCCGCGCGCACCCCGATCAGCTCGCCGAGCACGCCGCCGAGCAGCGCCCCGATCGGCCGAACCCCGTAGTTGACCGCCCGCTGCGCGCCCTTGACCAGGGAGAGCCGGGACATCGGGGTGGACGCCGTCTGCAGCGAGCCGACCGAGATGTCCAGGATCATCACGCCGAGCGCGGCGAGGAATTCCGCGGCGAGCAGCATGCCGATCACCACCGGCTGGGGACCGCCGGCGAGCGGGATCAGCACCAGCGGGAGCGGGAACGCCAGGTATCCGAGGACCACGATCGGGCCGATGCCGAACCGGCGGGTCAGCGCGCCGGTGACCGCGGCGCCGGCCAGGCCGCCGATCGACGCGATGCCGAGCAGCGGGCCGAGCATCCCGGGCGAGATGCCCAGCTCGGTGGTCACGTAGAGGATCAGCAGCGCGTGGAAGACGTAGTTGAACAGGTTGATCACGGTGCAGCCGAGCAGCAGCTGCCGCAGCACCGCGGACCGGAAGACGAACGCCAGCCCGGAGCCGAGGCCCAGGCCGCCGCCGGCCGAGCCGGAGCCGGCGTTCTCCGGCGGGGCGATCCGGGTGAGCAGCAGCGCCGAGCCGAGGTATGACAGCGCGTCGGCCAGCAGCGCGAAGGGCGCGGTGAGCACCTGCACCAGGACGCCGCCGACGCTCGGGCCGGCCACGAACGACATGGCCCGGGCGCCGACGGTCAGCGAGTTGGCGGCGATGTAGTCCGGGCGCCGGACCACGGACGCGAACAGGCTGCCGTCGGCGACCTCGTAGAAGACGGTGAGCGTGCCGATGGCGAAGCAGAGCGCGCAGAGGTGCCACAGCCCCAGCACCCCGGCGAACGCCAGCACCGGCACCATCACGATCAGTGCGGCCCGGCCGAGATCGGCGGCGATCATGACCTTCCGCTTGTAGGACTGCCGGTCCACCCAGGCCCCGGCGGGCAGCGAGAACAGCAGGTTCGGCACCAGCGCGGCGGCGGTCAGGTAGCCCATCTCGGCGGGTCCGGCACCGAGCGTCAGCACGGCGATCAGCGGGATCGCGATCAGCGAGATCTGGTCGCCGACCAGCGAGACGACGTGCGCGGACCAGTAGTGCCGGAACACCCGGTCGCGGAGCAATGCCCCCGCGGGCGCCGGCCTCGGCGGGGCGGCGGTGGTGGTGGTCACGGCGCACCGTCCTCGGGCGTCGGTATCGCCATCTGCACGATGGTGACCGGCCGGGATCCCGCCGCCCGGGCCGCCCGGTCCCGGTAGGGCTCCAGCATCGCCTCGACCTGCTCGGTGAGGGCGACCAGCTGCTCCGCGGTCACGTAGATCATCTCGTCGCCGAAGCCGGCCGCCGCGCGCCACTCGGCGGGCTCCTCGCCGCGGACCTCGAGATAGGCCTCGGCCCGCCGCAGGTACTGCCGGAGCAGCGCCGCGTTGAGCTGGTCGGCCGCGATCCGCGCCTCCGGGTCGTCCGAGTCGTCGCTCCACGACGTGCTGGTCGCGGTCGCCTGCCAGGGCCGCTCGCGCCCGTCGGCCGCGGGTGCCCGCTCGGCCAGCCCGTACTTCGCGAGCTGCCGCAGGTGGAAGGAGCAGTTCGGCACGTTCTCGTCCAGGACGGCGGCGCACTGGGTGGCGGTCATCGGCCCGTTGCGCCGCAGCATCCCGATGAGGCTGAGCCGCAGCGGGTGCGCGTAGGCGCGCAGGGCGCGCGGATCGTCCAGCCGGATCGTCTTACGTTCCTCGGCGGCCATGTCCTAGAGGATGCTTTATAAACATAGCTTTAGCAAGACTTCTCTAGCATCTACCCGTGGAGCACGGCGACGTACGCCTCCTCGGTCTTCTCGGCGACCCGGTCCCAGCCCATCCGCTGGGTCGCCGACTCCAGCCCCGCCTTCGCGTACCGCCGCCAGGTCACCTCGTCGCGCAGCAGGGTGATCAGCGCGCCGGCCAGGGCCGGCGGGTCGGCCGGCGGCACCGACAGGCCGTTCACGCCGTGGTCGAGGACCGCCCGCACGCAGGCGACGTCGGTGCCGACGACGGGCAGGCCCACGGCCATCGCCTCGACCAGCGCCATCGCCGGCGGCGAGGTGGTGTAGTCGAACTTGAACGGCCAGGTGCCCACCTGCGCGGCGGCGAGCTCGGCCAGCAGGTCCGGAACCGGCTCGGTGACCACCTCGATGGCGTCGCCGGCGGCGCCGGCCCGGGCCAGGATCCGCGGCAGCTCCGGCCGGGGGATGAGCAGCAGCCGCAGCCGCACGCCGGGCACCGCCGCCCGGACCCGGCCGAACGCGGCCAGCAGGGTGTCCAGGCCGCGGACCACCTCGGCGCGGCCGGCGAAGACGATGGTCGGCCGCTCGGCGTCGAACCGCGCCCGGCGCGGGTCGACCGGCGCCCCGGAGGTGAACCGGACGACGTTCAGGCCGTGCCGGCGTCCGAGCCGGTCGGCGACCCGCGGGTCGGGGGTGAGCACGGTGGTCGCGCCGGCCCGGCGCAGCGCGGCGGCCGCGAGCGGCACCGGCAGGACCGTGGTCACCACGACCCGGGCGCGCAGCACATTGGAGCTTCGCATCTCCGCAACGGTCGCCCGCCGCCACGCGCCCGGACCGGGCAGCGTCGGCCACGCGTACGCGGTGAGCAGCTTGCGATGCCCGCGCAGCGCCGGAAGCAGCGCCAGGAACGGGCCGAGCGCCCCGGCGTGCAGGTGCACCAGGTCCGGCCGGATCTTGTCGAGGGCGTCCCGCAGCGCGTCGGAACGGCCGAGCGGGAACGTCTCCAGCGCGCCGCCGATCTCGTGGACGCCGGCGAACGCGTCCTGTCCGTCGATCGCGTGGGTGGTGATCAGGTGGTGCTCGCCCGGTACCCGGTTGGCCGTCTCGGTGACCGTGCGGCCCATCGCCTCCCTGGCGGAGAACTCGGCGATCACATGCGCGACCCTGGTCATGCGGCGCCGCCGCGCACGCCGCCGTCCAGCTTGCGGACCGCCAGCCGGTGCCGCACCTGGCCGAGCGCGCCGAAGCCGAACTCGCCGATCTTCATCACCCACAGGCCGCCGTAGAGCAGCGGGTGGGAGAAGGCGTACCGGAAGTTCTTCAGGTACAGCCCGAAGCGGTGGAAGATGTTGGTCTGCCACCGGTACGCCTCGGGGTGCTCGGCGGCGAACAGGTCGGCGGTGCCCGAGTACCCCAGCTTCTTGTGCATGGTTTTGCGCAGCCGCAGGGCGCCCTCGTTGTGGTAGAGGAAGTTGCGGGTCCGGCCGATCGCGTACCCGGCCTTGCGTACCCGCAGGTCGAAGTCCTTGTCCTCGGAGAAGACCATCCGCTCGTTGTGGCCGCCGAGCTTGTCGTAGATGTCGCGCCGCACGCAGCGCAGCGACTCGATCTGCTCCACCCCGTCGTAGATCTTCTTCTCCAGCCACTTGCACCGGGCCCAGAAGGTGGTGCCGAACGACTCCTCGGGGATGACCAGGGCGTCGAAACCGCCCGCGAGCAGGTCGGCGCACTCGCCGATCAGGCCGGGGGTGACCTTCATGTCGGAGTCGAGGTGCAGCAGGATCGACCCGCGCGCCTCGGCCGCGCCGCGCTTGCGGCCCTGCGCCATCGAGCGGTTCTCCTGCAGGTACGTCACGTCCAGGCCGCCGGTGCGGAACTCCTCGACGAGCGCGGGGGTGCCGTCCGTCGAGCGCAGGTCGTCGTTGATGATGACCTCGAAGTCCCGGGACTGCGAGGCCTGGCAGGCGCCCAGGAAGTCCCGCAGCAGCGGCGCGCTGTCATAGGCGGGAACGATCACCGAAACCACGGGGTGGCTTGTCATCGGGCAGTCTCCAAAGCCGGTGCGGTCGGGACGTGTCCCTTATTCACATTATGAGCTGATTTAGACGCCTCGCGCCCGACATTGCGGAGGACGCGCGGCTACGCGCCGACCCGGAGCCGCCGCTTGTGGCCCCGCCGGCTCTTGACGACGCTCACCGCGTGCACGCCGCGCGGCACCCGGGCGTGCTGCTCCACCGCGGCCAGCAGGGTCTCGGCGACCTCGTCCCAGCCGTGCGCCCCGCCGTACGCCAGCGGCGCGAACGGCTCGCTCATCCGGGCCGGCAGCAGCTCGCGCAGCCGGTGCGCCAGCTCCTGCGGCCGCGGCGGCACCACGACGCCGCCCGCGGCCCGCGTCGAGTCGCGCAATCCGGGCACGTCGTACGCGATGGTCGGGGTGCCCAGCGCGGCGGCCTCGGTGACGACCAGGCCCCAGCCCTCGCGGACACTCGTCGCGAGGTGCACGTGGGCCCGGGCCATCCGGTCGTGCTTGACCTCCTCGGGCACCCGGCCGAGGAACTCGACGCCCTCCGGTGCGCCCGCGCGGAGCCGCTCGAGCAGCGGGCCGCCGCCGATCATCCAGAGCCGCAGGTCGGGAACCTCCCGGCGGACGAGCTGCACCGCCTTGATCACGTCCCACGGGCGCTTGTAGCTGACCATCCGGCCGCAGAACACGGCGGTCGGCCGCGTCTCCTTGGCGGACGTCGGCAGGACGGCCGGCGGCTCGTAGCCCTCCGGCACGACGGTGACGTCGCGGGCGCCGAAGCGCGCCAGGGCGTCGCGCGTCGAGTCCGACACGGCCAGGATCGGCGAGCCGGCCAGCCGGCGCAGCCAGCCCGGCTCGAGCAGGTGCCGGCCCAGGTGCGCGACCACCGGCGGCGCGTTGTGGTGCCAGATCTCCTCGCAGGTCTGGTGCACCAGCGCGACGGTGCGTGCGCCGTCGTCGACCCACTCGTGTGCGTGGAAGGGCACGGTGTTCGTCTCGTCGATGACCACGTCGAAGCGGCCCCGGCCGTAGCGCTGCCACCAGCGGCGGGCCTCGCGGTACACGGTGAACCGGGTGCCGGCGCGCACCACCCGGTAACCGTCGACGATCTCGGCGGCGGGCTGCCCGGCGACGGCCGCGGCGAACAGGGTCACCTCGTGGCCGGCCCGCGCCCAGCGGCGCAGGACCTGCTCGGTGTAGACCTCCGCACCACCCGCGGCGGGGTGGGTGAGGTCGCGCCAGTTCAGGACGAGGATGCGCACGACGCCTCCGCGGGTCAGGCCGCGGTCGCGGCGGTATGGGGAGCATCGGCACCCTCGGTGACGATGTGAGACTTCGCCCGCGGCGCGCGGGACCAGGGCAGGCCCTCCAGCGCGGCCATCAGCAGCAGCGTCGGCACGAGGGCGGCGGCCGAGCAGGCGGCGATCTGCGTCGCCGAGCCGTGCCACACCTGGATCAGCGCGATCTCGAGCACGGCGCCGGCCCAGGGGACCAGGATCGTGCGGGACCGGCGGGCCAGCCCGGCGTGGGTCAGCACGGACACCAGGCAGGTCAGCGCGGCGACGCTCGCCAGCGCGCGGACCAGCCCGGCCGCGTCGGCGTACCCGTCGCCGTAGAGCACGCGCAGCACCAGCGACGGCACCGCGACGATCACCGCGGCGCCCAGGACGGCCGGCCCGGCGACCGCGGCGCCGCTGGTGAGCAGCGCGCGGCCCCGCCCGGCGGCCGGCCAGGCGGCGAGCAGCCGCGGGAAGACGGCCGCCATGATGCCCGCGGGCAGCGCCAGCACGGTCTTGGCCACGGTGGCGGCGGCGACGTACGAGCCGGAGGCGGCGTCACCCAGGTGGTGCCGGGCGAGCAGCAGGTCGGCGGTGGAGAACAGGAACATGCCGGTGACCGCGATCCCGGCGTAGGCGACCGCGCCCAGCCGCAGCCCCGTCGCGCCGCTGCTCCCGGCCGGCACCCGCAGCCGCCGGGCGGCGACGAACAGGGCGGCGAGCTCCGAGACGATGGTGCCGGCCAGGGCGCCGGAGACGCCGAAGGGCACGACGAGCACCAGCCCCAGCGTCAGCCGGACCACGGTGGCGACCAGGTAGGTCGTCGCGACCGTGCCCACCCGCCGGTCGCCGAGCAGCAGCCCGCGGGCCGCGGCGGTCACGGCCGCCACGATCAGGTACGGGGCGAGCTGCGCGGCCTCGGCGAGCGACGCCAGGTGGAAGTAGTCGCGCAGCAGCGGCGCGCAGCCGAGCACCACGAGCGCGGGCGGCAGCGACCACAGGGCCACCGAGCGCAGCGTCCGGCGGGTCGTCTCCCGGGTCAGGCCGTGCTCGGCGACCAGGGCGGAGGCGGCGGTCTGCAGCGCGCCCAGCGGGACGCCCAGCATCACCATCGCGCTCAGCACCGCGCCCAGCGCCCCGTACGAGCCGGGGTCCATCAGCCGCCCGACGACCGCGTGGAAGGCGAGGTTGCCCGCGCTCTGCACGGCCACGGCGACGGCGATCGGCGCGGCGCCCAGGGCGGCGAGGCGCGCGAGGCGGCCGGCAAGGAGGGTCACACCGTCTCTATCGACGGCCGGGCGGCCGACCTGTCCGATTGTTCGGCGAGCCTGGTCACCAAAACGGGGGACGCGGGGCGTACCCCGGGGTCCATAATCGGGATGAAATGACTGATTATCGGCAACTCGGCGCGGATCGGCCGCCACCGCGGGGCGCTTCCGGGATCAGCCGCACCGGCCTGCTGGCGGGCGTGGTCGCCGCCCTCGACGGCGGCGGGCGGCCTTGGGCCTGGCAGGGCGAGGCCGGGGCGGCCGAGCGCTGGGCCGGCGACACCGGGCCCAAGGACCTCGACGTCTGGTACGCGGCGCCGCCGTGCGACGGCGGCCCGATCGACGTGCTCGTCCGCGCGTACGCCGGCGCCCGGGTGGCCGAGGCGCACGATCCGCGCCGGCTGCGGCACGTGAGCCTGGCGATCGAGACCACCACCGGCCCGGCCGTCGTCGACGTGACCTACGGCGACCTGCGCGTCGGCCCCGTGCTGCTGGTGCCCGCCGCGGAGGTCACCACCGATCCGGCCACCCACCGCCTCACCCATGCCGCCGCGGTCGCCGACCTGCTGGTGCGCCCGGTCCTGCGCGGCCGGGTGCCCGACGGGCCCCGCCTCGAGGAGGCCCGCGCCGCCTGGATGTCGGCGCCGCCCGGTCACCGGGAGGGCTTCGTCCGGCGGCTCACCGCGCAGCTCGGCGCCGGGGTCGCCACCGAACTGATCACCCTGGCCAGCGGCGCGCCGCCTGCCCCGGGCCTGCCCCGGCGGGCCCGGTTGCGCCTGGCCGCGCGGAGCCTGGCGCCCGCCGTGGTGGGGTCCACCTGGGCGCAGCGCCGGGCGGTGGTGCCGGCCATGGGCACCGCCGGGCCGCTGGGCCTGCGCACCCGCGGCGTCGTCGTGGCCCTGGTCGGCACGGACGGCTCCGGCAAGTCGACGGTCGCCGAGGGGCTGCACGACCGCCTGGACCGCTACGGGCTGTCCACCACCGGGGCGTACTTCGGCATGGCCCGGGGCAACCTGCCCGGTGTCGCCCTCGCCCGCCGCCTGCTGCAGGTCGGCTCGACCGCGCCGTCGCCGGACGCCGCCGCCCTGCCCGGGCCGCCTGCGTCGGCGCCCGTGCCGGTGCCGGCGCCGGCGCCGATCGACTATCCCGGGCTGCGCCGGGTGGCCGCGTGGTTCTACGCCGGTGAGTACATCTGGCGCTACCTGAGCGTGGTCGCGCCGGCCGTGCGCCGCCGGCGGGTGGTGATCGCCGACCGCTGGGTCTACGACCTGCGCGAGTCGCCGTGGCCCGGCTCCCGCGCCGCCCGCTTCGCCGAACTGGTGGTGCCCGCGCCCGACGTGCTGGTGCTGCCTGACGCGCCGGCCGAGGTGATCCACGCCCGCAAGCCCGAGCGCACCCTCGCCGAGCAGGCCGGCCAGCAGCAACGGTTCCGCGCGCTGCTCGCCGAGCACCCCGCCCGCCACGCCGAGCTGGTCGTGGACACCTCCGGCGCGGCGGCCGACCCGCTGGCGCGGCTCGTCGCCGCGGTCGTGCAGGCGGCACACGGCCCGCCCCGGCGCCGCCGCCGGTGACGGCAGC
>NZ_JBEZXZ010000226.1:0-13820 GCF_040638275.1 Actinoplanes sp. NPDC026623
GCTTGACCAAAACCGCCGCCCCCCGTTTGGGCACCGTAACCCCCCGTCGGTGGGCGCCGCATCCGCGGCACCACCGGACGTCCTCATTGCCGGGCCCGGCCTCGGATGACCTGCGCGACGGGCGATCCACAGCGGACCCGAACGGCAAGATCAGACAGGCGTGCAATGTGGCCGGCAGGGTGCCCTGTGCTAGGGCGGGTCGCGCGTGGCCTCAAGGCCGGCTACAGCTTCGCGATCAACACGAAGAAGTACGGCGCGAAGTTCCGCGTTCAGCCCCACGCCTACGACCGCGTCGGCACCGCTACGCGCACCTGGCACCGCCGACCCCCGGGACCCGCGTTCGCGATGTATGAATAGGCCTTGTGGACGGCGATCGCGAACCGGACCGGGTGGCCGGCTCCCGTGCGGGCGGGCCGAGTCGAGTCGTGCCCGACAGCCGCGGGTTCGTCGAGGCCACCGAGCCGTTCCGGCGTGAGCTGTTCGCGCACTGCTACCGCATGCTCGGCTCGATCCAGGACGCGGAGGACGTGGTCCAGGAGACGTACCTGCGGGCCTGGCGGTCCTATGGCGGGTTCGAGGGGCGCTCCTCGGTGCGCACCTGGCTCTACCAGATCGCGACCAACCGCTGCCTGACCGAGCTGGGCAGGCAGAGCCGCCGGATGCTCCCGTCCGGCCTCGGCGACCCGGAATCGGATCCCGACGCGGCCCTGCGGGAGGCCGGTGCCGACGTGAGCTGGCTGCAGCCGGCGCCGGACGCGGTGGTACTGCCGGACTCGGCCGATCCCGCGGCCATCGTCGCGGCGCGGGAGGCGGTGCGGCTGGCGCTGGTCGCCGGCCTGCACCACCTTCCGCCGCGGCAGCGGGCGGTGCTGATCCTGCGCGACGTGCTGGCGTTCCCCGCCGGCGACGTCGCGGCCATGCTCGGCACCACGACGCCGTCGGTCAAGAGCGCGCTGCAGCGCGCCCGGGCACGGCTGGAGGAACTCGCCCTGACCGTCGGTGAGATCACCGAGCCGGCCGCGCCACGCGCTCGCGAGCTTCTCGATCGGTACATCGCGGCGTTCGAGAACGCCGACGCCGCCGCGCTGGAACGGCTCCTGCTGGCGGACGCCACCCTGGAGGCGACGCCGCTGCGCACCTGGTTCGCCGGCCGCGCTGTCTGCGTACCTTTCCTGCGGCGCCATCTGCTGGGTTCACCCGGCGATTGGCGCATGCTGGCCACCAGCGCCAACGGGCAGCCGGCCGCCGCGGCGTACACCCGCGACGGGCACGGCGGCCATCGGGCGTACGGGATCTGCGTGCTGACCGTCACCGGCGCGGGCATCCGCCGGATCTCCTCCTTCGGCGACCCGGGCCTGGTCGCCACGTTCGGGTTCGGGCCGCGCCTGACGAGCGATTCCTTTGCCGGTCCCGCCGGGTCTTCCTGGGTGTAGGTCATCACCCAGCCGAAGGAAACCGATCCTCATGAGCATCTCCACCATGCGCGCCCTGCGGCAGACGTCCCTGAACGGCCCGCGGGACCTGCGATTGATCACCGACGCTCCCGTGCCGGTGCCGGGCCCCGGCGAGGTCCTGATCCGGGTGACCGCCGCCGGGGTCAACTTCGTCGACATCCAGCAGGCCACCGGCGCGTTCCCCGGCGGCCCGCGGCCGCCGTACCTGGCGGGCGTCGAGGGCGCGGGCGAGGTCGTGTCCGCCGGCGAGGGGGTGACCGGCCTGGAGCCCGGCGCCCACGTCATCGGCGCCGCGGTCGCCGGCGGCGCGTTCGCCGAGTACCTGGTGCTGCCGGCGGCCTCGGCGGTCCGGGTGCCGGCGGGGTGGGCCGACGAGCAGGCCCTGGGCCTGGTCGTGAGCTGGCCGACCGCGCTGGCCGCGCTCAGGCCGCTGGGCCACGTCACCGCCGGGCAGACCGTCCTGATCCAGGCCGCGGCCGGCGCGACCGGCCAGGCCGCGCTCAGGATGGCCCGGCACTACGGCGCCACGGTCATCGCCGCGGCCTCCCCGGGCAAGCACGACCTGCTACGGGAGCTGGGCGCCGACCACGTCGTCGACTCCCGTGGCGCCGATCTCGCCGGCGAGGTCATGCGGCTGACCGGCGGCGCGGGCGCCGACCTGGTGCTGGAGTCGGCCGGCGGCGCCGCCCTGGACGCCGGCCTGGCCGCGGCAAAACGGGTCACCGGCCGGGTCGTCGTCTACGGCCTGGCCGGCGGGGAAGCCGCGATCACCAACTGGGACCTGGTCTACCGGCACCAGGTTCACCTCATCGGCCTCAACATCGGCACCCTGATCCAGGCCACGCCGTCGGTCTTCGCCGAGGTGATGGGTGAGCTGTTCGGCCTCATTGCGGCCGGAGTGCTCGCCCCGGGCCGGCCCACGACGTACCCGCTCGCCGACGGCCCGAAGGCACTGACCGAACTGGCGGCGCGGGCCACCGTCGGCAAGCTGGCTTTGCTGCCCTGACGACCGGGCCGGGCGCTACCCGGAGGTAGGGGCGCGGCCCGACCGGCGCAGCAGCCAGCCGGCGATCGGGATCACGATCAGCGTGCCGATGATCGCGCTCAGGATCCCGCCCCAGTCGAAGATGTCGTCGTCGCCGATGCCGAATCCGAGGGTGAAGATGATGTAACCGACAAGCGCGCCGGCCAGGCCGAGCCCCACCGAGACCAGCCACGACACCGGTCCGCTCATCTTGCGGAAGACGTCGCCCGGCATGAGCACTCTCGCGATGACGCCGGCGACGAAGCCGAGTAGCAAAGCTCCGATCATCTGTTCAGCCTGGTCCCTGTCCGCCCCGTCGGCATCATCCGCGACGGGTGATCCGGGCTTCCCGGCCCGGCAGCGCGGTGCGCACGGCGACGAACGCCGCGCAGGCTGCGTATCGACCCGTCGTCCCACGCGGCCGAGACGATGAGCACGAGGCCGTCGCGGGAGGCCTGGAGGTCGGGCTCGTCGACCCCGGTGACCTCCCACCCGTGCGCGGGCAGGCTGTCGCGCAGCGCGGTGAATCGCGCGTGGAAATCCCCGCCGGCCGGGCGGGCGGTGACCTGCACGAACCCGGCGTTGTAGTCGTCGCCGCCGAGGAACCAGCCGGCGCTCCCGGCCGGGTCCTCGTAGGCGAACAGGACATCGCTGCGTTCGGTTTTCGACACCGGCAGGTCCGGAGCGAGTTGCGAGACCATCGCGCGGGCCTGCGCGTCGGTGGGCAGCGGACCGGCGTCTCGCCAGCCGAGCCAGGAACCGGCGGCGGCCCCGGCGGCGGCGAACGCGAACGCGGCGAGGGCCGCGACGACGCCGGCCCGTCGGCCGTCGGGGCGCAGTGCCGCCAACCAGCTCCTGGTCATTGCCCACCCGTATTCCCCCGGCCGGGCTACGCCGCCCGACGTAGCCGCTGCGCGACACCCTACGTCGCGGGCCGTACCCGGGCGGCCGCCCGCGGGCCGATGCTGTCATCCACCGCGCGGCGGCAGGATGCGGGTATGACGTTTCGATTCGGAGTGGTGGCAGGGCTGGCGCGGACCGGCGCCGAATGGGTCGCCACCGCGCGCCGGGCGGAGGAACTCGGCTACGACACCCTGCTGGTCCCGGACACGCTGCACACGCTGTCGCCGTTCCCCGCGCTCGCCGCCGCCGCGGCGAGCACCAGCACCCTGCGGGTCGGCACCTACGTGCTCAGCGCGCCGAACCGGTCGCCGGGCCTGGTCGCCTGGGAGACGCGCAGCCTGCAACTGCTCAGCGGCGGCCGGTTCGAGCTGGGGATCGGCGGCGGGCGGCCGGGCGCCGAGCGGGACGCGGAGGCGCTGGGCGGCGACTTCGGCACGCCCGGCGAGCGGCTGCGGCGGGTCGCGGACACGATTCGCGCGGTCCGGGAGGGCGGCGACGCGCCGCCGATCCTGGTCGCGGCGAGCAGGCCCGGCATGCTCCGGCTCGCCGCCGAGCAGGCCGACATCGTCGCGCTCGGCCTGCCGCCCCAGTCGTCCGAGGACGAGCTGACCGCGATGGTCGCGCTGCTCGGCGACCGGGCGGGCACGGTGGAACTGCACGTCAACGTGGCGGCGGTGGCCGAGACGGCCGACGACATCCCCGAGTGGCTGTCCCGCATGGTCGGCGGCGACCCGCGCGAGATGGCCCGGGCCGGCGGCATCGCCTTCCTGCTCGGCGGGCCCGCCGAGATCGCCGAGAAGCTGCTTCGCCGCCGGGCCGAGCTGGGCATCTCCTACATCGGGGTCAGCGGCCTGTTCATGGAGCAGTTCGCGCCCGTGATCAGCCTGCTGCGACCCTAGGCGCCGAACCACCTGGCCAGCGCGATCTCGAGCGTCCGCTGGTCCTCGCCCACCCACGCGACGTGCCCGTCCGGGCGGAGCAGCACCCCCGGCACGTCCAGCTCGTCGCCGACGTCGGCCACCCGGTCGACCCGGTCGGCCCAGCCGTACGCCGAAAGCCGCCCCGTCCGGTCGAGCAGCAGCCCGCGGCCGGTGCGCATCAGCTCGAACAGCCGCCCCTGCTTCAGCCGCACGTCGCGCAGCCGCCGCCCGAGCAGGGCGTGGCCCGTACCGAGGTCGTAGCGGACGCCGATCGCCGTGGTCTTCTCGGTCAGGAACCGGTTGACGTCGTCGAAGTCCATCAGCCGCGCCAGCAACCGCCGGACCGCCCGCGGCCCGGGCTCGTCGGTCGTCAGCAGCATCTGCGCGCGGGTGTTGTTCAGCACGTCGGCGGCGACCGGATGCCGCTCGGACTCGTAGCTGTCCAGCAGGTCGTCCGGCGCCCGGCCGGCGATGGCCGCCGCCAGCTTCCAGCCCAGGTTGAACGAGTCCTGGATCCCGAGGTTGAGCCCCTGCCCGCCCATCGGCGGGTGCACGTGCGCGGCGTCACCGGCCAGGAACACCCGCCCGACCCGGTAGCGCTCGGCCTGGCGGGTCGCGTCGCCGAAGCGGGACAGCCAGCGGGGCGAATGCACGCCGAAGTCCGTGCCCGCGTACGCGCGCAGTTGCCGCTTGAACTCCTCGAACGTCGGCGGCACCGAGCGGTCCTCGGCGACGCCCCGGGCCGGTACGACCACGCGGAGCACCCCCGGCCTGCCCGACGGCCCGAGCCCGAACCGCTTCTCGGTCCTGCGTACCTCGGTCATCACCTCGGTGATGTGGTCCGGGGCGGCCGTCGCCTCCATCTCGCCGAGCAGCGTGTCGATCGTCGACGGCTCGCCGGGGAAGCCGACCCCGAGCAGCCTGCGAACCGTGCTGCGCCCGCCGTCGCAGCCGACGACGAAGCGCGCCCGCAACGGCGTCGCGTCGTCGTCGAGGCGGACGGTCACGCCGTCGTCGTCCTGCTCCAGCCCGGTCACCGCACGTCCGCGCCGGATCTCGGCGCCGGCCCCGGCCGCGTGCTCGGCGAGCAGCCGGTCGGTGAGCGTCTGCGGAATGCCGAGCACGTATCCGTGCGCGGTGTCCAGGCCGGTGGGCGCGGGCTTGTCGATGCCCGCGAAGGATCCCCGGATCGGGCGCCGCCTGCCGTGCTCGAGGAACCGCTCCAGCAGCCCGCGCTGATCCATGACCTCGATGCTGCGCACGTGCAGGCCGAGCGACCGGACGAACGGCGGCGGCTCGGCGTCCCTCTCCAGCACGAGCACGTCGACGCCGCGCAGGCGCAACTCGATCGCCAGCATCATGCCGGTGGGCCCGCCGCCGGCGATGATCACATCGAGCATGCGTCCCCCGTGGTGTGCCGGTTCCCGCGGCACCGGGGCGCCGCGGGCCGGTCGTGCGGCGCGGTCAGCTGAAGCTGAGGCTATAGCTGTTGGTGGTGAAGGAGGACTGGCCGGCGGTGCCGGAGATCTCGTAGCCGAACTGGAACTGGCCCAGGGTCACGTCGCCCCACCAGTTGTTGGTGCGCAGCCAGTTCAGCATGGCGAGCACGTTCAGCGTGCCGGAGTTGCTGTTCGAGGTGCGCACGAACGAGTAGACCGCGTTGGCGCCGTTCGAGCCGCGGTAGATGTTCCAGGTGGCGCCGCCGACGCTGACGTTCGCGGCGGTCGGCACCGCGCCGTTCGCGTCGTACGTCTCCGCGATCGGACCCACCGCGCCCTGCTTGTTGGTCCAGATCATGATCTCGTACGCGTTGTTGTTGGCCCAGATGTCGTACGCGGACTCGTAGTCCCCGCCGGCCGGCACCGTCACGTTGTATGAGCTGTTGAGCGTGCCCAGCGAGCTCAGCGTGCGGTTGAGGGTGTAGCTCACGTTCGGGTAGGACTTGATGCCGCTGGTGCGCGGGTGGTTGGCGACCACGCCCCAGTTGCTCGTGGACCTCGCCCAGGTGGTCTGGGTGCCGGCGCCCGAGCCCCAGATGTTGTTGTAGATCGTGTAGCCGTTGCTGGTCCAGTTGTCCCACTGTCCGGAGCCGACCCAGACCGCGTCCGACGGCACGCCGCTGGTCGGCGGGGGCGTCGTCGGGGAGGTGGTCGGCGATGTGGTCGGCGGCGTCGTCGGGCCGGTGGTCGGCGCCACGACACCCGTGCAGGCGGTTCCGTTCAGGGTGAACGCGGTGGGCGAGGCGTTGCTGCCGGTCGACGAGCCGTTGAAGCCGAACGACACGGTTCCGTTGCTGGCGACCGAGCCGTTGTAGCCGGCGTTCTTGGCGGTGACCGTCGAGCCGCTCTGGGTGAGCGCGGTGTTCCACGCCTGGGTGACCGTCTGGCCGGACGAATAGGACCAGACCAGCGACCAGGAGGTGAGCGCGTCGCCCAGGTTGGTGATGGTGACGTTCGCCCCGAAGCCGCCCGGCCACGAACTGCTCACCGTGTAGGCGACCCGGCAGCCGGCGGCGGCGGACGCGGGCGGTGCGGTGAGGACGCCCGCTCCCGCGGTGGCGACCGCCGCGGCGGCCACGGTGAGCGCGATCTTGCTCCTTCTCATGTGCTTCCCATCTCGAGGGAGGGCACCGCGCGAGGTCATCGAAGCGCTTCGACGGTGGGGCGAGCCGTCGATGAACGTCTATGCGGTATTGGTCGAATGCTAAGACCCGGCGGCCCGCTGAGCAACGGAGCCCGGAAAACCGCATCGACACCGGTCAGCGCCGGCCCGTGCGCCGGCGGCCACCGGGCACCCTGCGCGCAATCCGGATCGGCCGTCGCGCACACTCTCCGGATGGAAAATGTGATGGTGGTCGGCGCGGGCGCCGCCGGTCTCGCGGTGGCGGCCCAGCTCAAGGCGCGTGGCGTCGACTGCGTCGTGGTCGAGCGCGGCCCCGGCGTGGCCACCAGCTGGCGCGGCCGGTACGACCGGCTACGCCTGCACACCACCCGCCGCCTGTCCGGTCTGCCCGGATTCCCCATCCCCCGCGAGTACGGCCGCTGGGTCCGGCGCGACGACCTGGTGCGCTACCTGGAGGCGTACGCGGAGCGCTTCGGCATCGAGGTGCGGACCGGGGTGACCGTCGAGCGGGTCAAGCCCGGCGCCGACGGCTGGTCGCTGCGGCTCGCTGACGGCTCGGAGCAGCCGGCGCGGACCCTGGTCGTCGCGACCGGCTACCTCCACACGCCCGCGGTGCCGCAGTGGCCCGGCATGCAGTCGTGGACGGGCACGGTGACGCACTCGGCGCAGTACCGCAACGCGGAGCCCTTCCGCGGAAAGAACGTCCTCGTGGTCGGCCCCGGCAACAGCGGCGCCGAGATCGCCACGGACCTGGCCGAGGGCGGCGCCGCATCGGTGAGCCTCGCGATCCGCACCCCGCCGCACATCGTGCGCCGGGAGACGGCCGGCTGGCCGGCGCAGATGAACGGCGTCCTGCTGGGCCGCCTGCCGGAGCGGGCCTTCAACGCGATCGCCGCCGCGATGGCCCGGGTGGAGATGCCGGACCTGCGCCCGTACGGCATCGACCGGCCGGCGCAGGGGCTGAAGACCCGGCTGCGCACCCAGCGCTACGTGCCGCTGCAGGACGTCGGCATCGTCCGGGACGTCGTGTCCGGGCGGGTCCGCCCGGTCGCCGCCGTGCGGGGCTTCACCGAAACGTCGGTGCTGCTGGCGGACGGCACGAGCCTGCAGCCGGACGCGGTCATCGCGGCCACCGGCTACGAGACCGGCCTGCGCGAACTGTTCGAGGACGCGTCGCTGTTCGACGAGACCGGCGTTCCCCTGGTGCACGGGGGTGCGCCGGCCCGTCCGGGCCTGTACTTCACGGGGTACGACGTCACGCTGGGCGGGATGCTCCGCCAGGCGGCGATGGAGTCGCGCGTCGTGGCCAGAACCATCGTCGTGACCGGTCAGCGGTGAAGAACCTGTGAATCCTCAATAGACGCTTGTCATGGCCGGGCCCGTTCTGCAAGGTTCATAGAGCAACACCAATCGCTCTATGAACGGGGAGAAAGATGCAGAATCGAACCATTGGGCGCACTCTGTCCATCGCCGCCCTCGCCCTCGCGGGCGGGCTGGCGGTGCCGGCCGCCGCGCACGCCACCGCCTCCGACTGCCACAGCCAGCGCTGGAACGGCTCCGGCGACCTGGACGGCTGGCAGGCGAAGTGTGACACGCAGTCCAACCCCGGCAAGGACCTCTACCGCGCGGTGGCGACCTGCTCGCGCGACACCAACCCCAGCGTCAAGGTGACCGTGTACGGCCCGTGGGTCGGCGGCGTGGCGTCCGGCTGGTCGATCGCGCGCTGCGCGGCCAACTACTCCGTCGTCAGCGGCACGGTCAAGACCGGCTCGCGCTAAAACACCCGGGTACGCGCACCCGTCGCGGGTGCGCGTACCCATACAAGCATCGATCGTGGCGGATACCTGTCGTCTCCCGTTACCTGAGCGTTCAATCTGCGGTTCCCGTCTGTGTAGTGCACCTTCCTAGGTTCATCGAGGGGCACGAAAGAAGGAATCATGGAGCGAATCCTCGCCGTCCGGGCTCGCGGGATCACGAAGTGTTTCGGCGATGTCGTCGCGCTCGACGGCGTCGACCTGGATGTGGCGCAGGGGCAGATCCACGGCCTGGTCGGGCCGAACGGCGCCGGCAAGACGACGCTGCTCGGCCTCCTGCTGGGCCTGGCCGTCGCGGACGGCGGCCGCCTCGAGATTCTGGGTACGCCGGTGCGGCGGGCCCTCGACGCCTCCGGCGGCGTCGCCGGATTCGTGGACGGGCCCGGCCTTTACCCCTCGCTCACCGCCCGGCAGAACCTCGCAGCGCTGGCCGCGCTCCGCGACCCCGGCCCGCGTACGGGAATCGACGACGCGCTCGAGCAGGTCGGGCTCGCCGACGTCGCCGACGACCGGACTCACGGCTTCTCCCTCGGCATGCGTCAGCGGCTCGGGCTCGCCGCCGCGCTGCTCACCAGGCCCCGGCTGCTCGTGCTCGACGAGCCCTCCAACGGTCTCGACCCGACCGGCAAGCGGCACGTGCACGGCGTCCTCGCCCGGCTGGCGGCGGACGGCACCAGCTTGGTGCTGTCGAGCCACCGCATGGACGACGTCGAGGCGCTGTGCTCCGAGGTCACCATCCTCGCCACCGGGCGGGTCGTCTTCTCCGGCCCGCTGAGCAAACTGGCCGCCGAGAACCGGGACCTCGACTACCGGGTGGTCACCGCCGACCCGGAGTCCGCCCGCCGGGTGGCCGCCGACACGGCCGGTCTTCGCGTCGTCGACGGGGTCCGCGACGACACCGGGGTGCTCGTCGTGCGCGGGCAGGTGGCCGCCCTCGACGACCTGGTGGTGCGGCTCGTGCACGCGGGGGTCGCGATCCGCGAGTTCGCGCCCGTGGTGTCGCCGCTCGAGGCCGCGTTCCTGGCGCTCACCGAGCAGGAGGCCGGCCGGTGACCGCGACCATCGACCGCGCCCACGCTGCGGCCCGGCGCGGCCCGGTGGCCCGCGCCTACCGCTTCGAGCTGGTCAAGCTGGTCTCGCAGTGGCGGATCCGCCTGCTGGCGCTCGCCTGCTGGATCGCACCGGCGCTCTTCGTCGCCGCGGTGAGCCGGCAGAGCACGCTTCCCGTCGACACCCTCTTCGGCCGGTGGATGCACGCCACCGGCTGGGCCGGGTCGCTGGTGATGCTCGGCTTCGCGGGCACCTGGGCGCTCCCGCTGCTGATGTCGCTGGTGGCCGGCGACGTGTTCGCGGCAGAGGACCGGCTCGGCACCTGGCGCCACCTGCTCGTCGCGGTCCGGTCTCCGCGCCGGATCTTCGCGGCGAAGACGCTGGCCAGCCTGACGGTGATCCTGCTGCTGGTGGCCGGGTTGGCCGTCTCCAGCGCCGCCGGCGGGATCCTGGCGGTCGGCAACCAGCCGCTGGTCGGCCTCGACGGGCACCTGCTGGCGGCGCCGGACGCCGCCGGCCGGGTCCTGCTCGCCTGGGTCTGCGTGCTCGCACCGACCCTGGCCCTGGCCGGGATCGGGCTGCTCGGATCCGTCGCGCTGGTGCGGTCGCCGATGGGGCTGCTGCTGCCGGTGCTGCTCGCGCTGGCCCTGCAGCTCGCCCAGATGCTGCCGCTGCCCGTAGCCGTGCGCCTCGCCCTGCCCGGCTACACCTTCATCGCCTGGACCGGGCTGTTCACCAGCCCGGCGCAGCCCGGCCCGCTCCTGATCGGCATCGCGGTCAGCGTGGTATGGGCCGCGACCGCGACAGCACTGGCCTACCTGCTCTTTCTGCGGCGCGACTTCACCAACCCGGCGCATGACGGCCCGGGACGCCGCGCGGTGACCCTCGGGGTCCTGCCGCTCGCCGCCCTGGTCGCCGCGACGGTCGCGGTCGTCGCGGCGGCCGGCGCCACCGGCCCCGGCATCGAGCAGGACAAGGTGCAGCGCTCGGTCGCCACGGCCTTCTCCCACCTATACCGCCTGCAGACCGCGCAGCTGAACCGCCCCGACGTCACCGAGGCTCAGCTTGCGGCCACCGCGGCGTGCAACAAGGGGGGTGGGCGGCTCGACGCACGGGGACCGGGCAACGACTGGCGTTGCGTCGTGACCTGGCATCTGCCCGGCATCGAGGCCGCGGGGACGGCCGTCTACCAGCTCGACATCACCCCGGACGGGCGCTTCATGGCCGACGGCGACGGACCCAAGGAAGTGAACGGCTACTTCCTGGTGCGGACTCCGACCGGCGACGCGCCGAATCCACTCTGGCAGTTCGACGGCAACGTCGCGCTGCTCCCGGCAGCGCCGAAGGGATGAACCCATGCAGGTAAAACGCCGCCGCAGGCCCATCGCGAAGGACCGTTACGGCCTTCGGCGCATCGGCCGCCGGACCACCCTCCTCACCGCCGCCACCACCGCGGTCGTCCTGGCCGCCGGCGCCGGGATCGCGTTCGGGCAGACCTACCAGTTCGGCACCGACAGGGTCGGCCAGACCACCCACCGGGGCCTGGTCGTCTCCGCCGACCAGTACCTGGACCCGATCGGCTCCCGCCTCGTCATCGACAATGGCAAGATCATGTCCTCGGCGGTCAGCCCGGACGGCACCCACCTCGCCGCCGCGGTCACCGACGGCGGGATGGCCCTCGCCATCGTGGACCTGAAGACCTGGAAGGTGCAGCAGCTTGTCGGCAACAACGCGGCGGCGGACCTGCGCATCGGCGGCAACGACGTGGGCCAGGAGGGCCCGGCCTACTCGCCCGACGGCACGCAGCTGTGGCTGAGCCAGGCGGACGGCTACCGCAGGTTCACCGTACGGCCGGACGGCACCCTGGCCGACCCGGCCTTCGTCGCGATCCCGAAGGACGGCCCCAGGCGCGCCCTGGTGGCCCAGGCACTGTTCGCACCCGACGGCGCCACCGCGTACGCCGCGGTCAACGGCCAGAACCGGGTGGTCGCCATCGACGCGGCGACCGGAACCATCAAGCAGAGCTGGGCCGTCGGCAACGCCCCGCGTGACCTGGTCGCGGTGGGGAGCCGGCTGTACGTCAGCAACGAGGGCGGGCGCCCGGCGCGGCCCGGGGACACCACGATCAACTCCTACAACACCCAGGTGCCGGCCGACCCGGTGACCGCCGCCACCACCACCGGCACGGTCAGCGTCATCGACCTGGCGGACCCGGCGGCCCCGGTCGCCGGCATCGACGTCGGCCTGCACCCGACCGCCCTGTACGCCAAGGGCCGGGCGGTGTTCGTCACCAACACCGCGACCAACGACGTCTCCGTCATCGATACCACCGACGACACCGTCGTACAGACCATCGCCACCCAGCCGTGGCCGGAGGCGTCGGTGGGCTACGAACCCGACGCGGTGACGCTCACCCGCGACGGACACCTGCTGGTGACGCTGGGCCGCGCCAACGCGATCGCCGTGTACCGGTACACGACCCCGCAGGAGCCGGTCAGCTACGTCGGCCTGCTGCCGACCGACTACTTCCCCGCGGAGATCGCCACCGTCGGCGACGACGTGCTGGTCTCCAACACCCGGGGCATCGACGCCCGCCGCACCATCGCCGGCACCGGGCACGGCACCCACGACACGACGTCGAGCCTGCAGCGGTTCAGGCTGCCGAGCGACCGGGTGATCAGGTCCGGCACCGGCGCGGTCTTCCGCCAGAACGGCTGGTACCCCGGTTCCGTCGTGCTCGCCAAGGGCAGGGGCCGCGCGCGGCCGGTGCCGGTGCCGCTGCGGCTGGGTGACCCGTCGACGATCAAGCACGTCTTCCTGATCGTCAAGGAGAACCGGACCTACGACCAGGTCTTCGGCGACGACGCGCGCGGCGACGGCGACCCGGCGCTGGCGGAGTTCGGCGAGAACGTGACGCCGAACCAGCACGCGCTGGCACGCCAGTTCGGGCTGTACGACAACACCTACGACATCGGCACGAACTCCGCCGAGGGCCACAACTGGCTGATGCAGGCCGACGACCCGGAATACACCGAGTCCTCGGCCGGCGAGTACATCCGCAGCTACGACACCGAGGACGACGCGCTCGGCCACCAGCGAACCGGCTTCATCTGGACCGGCGCGCAGGCCGCCGGCAAGACCGTGCGGGACTTCGGCGAGTTCCACCAGTTCCTGACCAAGCCGGCCGGTGCCACCTGGCAGAACCTCTACTGCGACACCAGGGACATGGCCGCGACCGGGCGGGACACCGCGTACCCGATGATCTCGTCGTCGCCGATCCCGTCGCTCAACCAGGTGTCGGTTCCCGGCTTCCCGAAGTACGACACCAGCGTCCCGGACATCTATCGGTACGAGATCTGGAAGCGCGACTTCGAGAAGAACGGCCCGGCGAACCTGAACATGTTCTGGCTCTCCAGCGACCACACCGGCGGCCCGCCGAACGCGGCAGCCCAGGTCGCGGACAACGACCTCGCGGTGGGCAGGATGGTCGACACGATCTCGCACAGCCGGTACTGGAAGGACTCGGCGATCTTCGTCGTCGAGGACGACTCCCAGGCCGGCCTCGATCACATCGACGGCCACCGTGCGCCGATCCAGATCATCAGCCCCTGGGCCCGGCACGGCGTCGTCGACAGCCGCTACTACTCCCAGATCACGATGATCCGGACCATCGAGCAGATCCTCGGGATCCACCCGATGAACCAGAAGGACAGCGCGGCCAGCCCGATGCGCGCGGCGTTCGCACCGAGGGCCGACCGCACGCCCTTCCGGTCGCTGCCGAACCGGACCTCGCTGACCCTGGGCCTGGCGACCCAGCCGGCCTGCGGCCCGGACGAACCGGCGCCGCCGGCCCCCCCCGCGGCCGGGGCGCCCGCGGCCGCGGGGGGGGCGGGCCAGGCCGTCGGCCAGGGGGGGGGGGGTGGGGTTGGGGGGTTTGGGGGGGTAGGTTTTGGGGGAGCGGGCGGTTTTGTTTTTGGTGCTACGGATGTTGGGATTCGCGGTGGTGGCCGCGGGGGGGGGTTTTGCCCAACCG